>CAIRWO010000088.1 GCA_903882345.1 Candidatus Omnitrophota bacterium
CCATGAACCTATCGCCTAATCCAAGTTTTACCGTTTTATTTCTCAGCGTTGCCAATTCTGAAGCGTCAATTGTGCCGTTTTTATCCAAATCCAGCTGCTTTAAATCCTTAAGCTCATTTAAAGCCTGCGAGGGATCGTTAACGAAAAACGCCTTTAGCCCTTCCGCCTCTTTCAGGGATTCCTTGTCCATGCGCGCAGAGCCGTATACAAGCTTATACAAACTGGAAGCTAGCGCCTCCGGCCGATTACCTAAAAGAACAGAACCTCTGTCGGCAAAATATTCCCTTATACGCGAAGCATAAAGCACAAGTAGGTTAGTAATAAAATAAAAAATAAACGCTGCCAGGCCGAGCAACATCGTATTACCGCCCCGCTCGTCGCGCCTGCGGCCGTAAAAAAGGAACTGCCAGGCAATACGATACATGATCATCGGGATCACCGAAAGGAGAGTGATCGTCAGGACATCGCGGTTTTTTAAATGGGTCAATTCATGCCCCAGTACTGCCTTAAGCTCTTCTTCATTTAAAAGCCCGAGAATCCCTTCGGTAACGCATACCCTGCCGTCGTTTAAACCCCTGCCGAATGCAAAAGCATTAGGAATGGCGATCTGCGCCACGCCGATCCTCGGCATGGGAATTTTCGCGCGCATGGATAACTCCTGGACTACCCGGAAAAGCTCGGGGTTATCTTCCTTTTTGATATAGCGCACGCGCATTGTCCACTCGACGATCTTGGGGCCGATCAAATACTGGATGAACATCATCACCAGCGATACCCCCAGATAAAAATAGAAATTGCCGATGCCCATATACGAGCCGATCATGACGATCACCGCATAGACGATGCTAAAGAGTACGGCGACCAAAAACCACATTCTTAATTTTAAGAAAAACATCTTTCTACCTCCATTTATTTATTTTTGGGATTTGTTTGTGATTCGGAAGGTTACCTTACCACATCCGCGCTTATTATATACCTTAAAAGAGGATTGTCAAGGCTGTCCGTGTTTACGTATACGTATTGTTTTACCTTGCCGCTGTAGCCTTTACTGTTGAATTTTACCTCAATTAGCGTAGATTCCTGCGGCTTAAGCGTTTTATTCTTTGCTTTCGAAACAGTACAGCCGCAGGAGGTATTCACATCCTTTATATTTAACTCGCGGGTTGACTCGTTTTTGATTATAAAGTCATGCTGGATGACCTGGCCTTGTTTAACGACACCAAAATCCCAGCTATATTTATCCTCGGTTTTTCCTGTATCTGTGTTATTTTCTAGCGTCACTGGTTGCTGCGCATACGCGGTCGCCCCGTAAAAATTTACTAATGATAAAACGCAAATGAGAAAGATATACACGGATTTTTTCATTACGCCCTCCATATTAAAAAGATACCCAGCCCGAAAAATAAAATTGCCATCATGATCTTTATGAGTAAAAGATGTTTCTTCAGAAAATTCGAGAACTGCGCGGAGGTGATCCCCAATAAAGCGAAAACAAATATGATAAACAAGGGCACCACGAACATAATATTGTAAATTACCAAATAAGCCAGGGCATGAAGCTTCAAAGTAGTAGTCTTTAAAATAAAGGTTATCGTCGGCAAATAGGTCTGGCCGGTGCAAACTGCCTCTAAGAGCGAAACCAGGAAACCGGTGATCAAAGCGCTTAAGATCAATTTGGCCATATGCCGCTCTTGAGGGCCATTCTCGGAAGCATTTTTATTCACCCGGTAATGGATACCGACTACCTTATGGATCTGGTCCTTAACCGCTTTGGGCAGCTGCAGTGCCAAGCCTTCAGTTTCTCCGGTCTTCCTGAATTTAAAAAAATCATGCAGCGCAAAGGCAGCGATGGTAATGCTGAATAAACCGACCGCATAATTGATGATCTTGGAAACCAGCCAAAACTTGTTTATACGGTAAAGAAAGGTAAACGCGCCCAAACCGATCAACAGGTATGTAACAAAGACTGCCAGTATAAAACATAACCCGATCGCGCTAAGCTCACGTTTTGTATAACCTTGCAGCGCCAGGAACGAAATAAAAAATACAATCACCGTAAAGGCGCAGGGGTTTATGCCGTCAACGAGGCCGACGCTCACAACCGTAAAAAGTTTTAACGCCTTAAAACGAGAAAGTAAGTCGATTTCCGGTAACTCTTCTTTTGCCGTATCCTGAGAGGTCAATGCGCCGGAGATAAAATCTTCGAGTGCCTGGTCCGTAAGGTTATCAGAGTTGATCATACGGCCGGCCATAGAGAACACGGGGATGGAAAGTTTCAACCCCGGGCTATACCTTTCCCTTAAGGCAAGCAGCAGCTTATAATTTTCGATGTCGGTGAGGTCCAGATAGGTTATACTGATCCTGCCTTTAAATTTCTTTTCCATGGCGGGGATGGCTTTCTTTTTTAGTTCCGCGCACCTATGGCAGCTAGGAGAATAAAAAATCTCTAGCTTAGAAACCTCCTGCGTATAG
>CAIRWO010000089.1 GCA_903882345.1 Candidatus Omnitrophota bacterium
ATAACCCCGTAACCACCGGCAGGACTGAAACATATGCCTAATATCATAGGATCGAGGCAGTTCCAGTCTATCAAAGAAAAGATATCGCTAAGTTCCAGCGCATAGGCTCTTCCTATGAGAAGAAAGAATAATATAAAACCAATACTAAAAACCTTCCTGTATCTCAAATTCATTGTCACGCACCGTAATTAACGCCGGATAAGAGGTAACCCCAAAAGTTTTGACTGTTTCATCATTAGATATAGAGATCGGCTGATTTAGCTTTAAGCTTTTCTTAAAATCTCTTATGTCGTCCATTGACCTGTATTCTATGCACAGGCCATAATCAAAACTTACTATTGATGCCGCCTGTAAACTCTCTTCGCCATATAAGGAAAATACAAAAATCTTTGTGCCTATCGGGAGACTCGGATTTTTCCTAAAACTTATGTGTCTAGTTACAGAAGGTCCCTCGTGTTTAGGTAGAGAGGTTTTGTAAAACATGCTTAGAGGTTTTAAAGTCATATTTTGCGGAATATTAAGGGATACTTTTCTCGTAAGATAGTTCTTACCGGTTTCCCTGACCTGGACTTGAGAGGTAAAGCCGGTCTCGCCCAAGTCAAGAGTCTCTTCTTTCGCGTAAGATAATGATATCGACCCGTTCAGAATTATCGAACAAAATAGGATTAGTATTATCTTTGACTGATTTTTTTGATTATGCATACTCGTTTTATAGTTTTATAATGAACGCGAGAGCGTAATAAGGCGGCAAGTTTGATGCGCTTGCAGTTTCGCCCGTTACCGATCCGCCGCTATTTCCCGTATCTGTTGTTCCGCTAACGCTATGAGTATGCATATTATTAGCGAATCCATCACCGCCGCTTTTTGCGCCGCTAACACTGCTTGGTCCAGATGTATTTGCGCTAAACCTGTGGGTATGTATAGGACCTACAAGAGTGCCTGCTTCGTGGATATGCGTAGCCGATCCTCCCGTCTGACTTAAAGTACCGCTGATTATAGTCTCAGCAACTCCTCCAACGTCCTGGTTCGCGCCTACAATAAACTTATCCCTTAAATCAGGCGTCCCATTAGTTCCGTCGCAGAGCTGCCATCCTGCCGGTATGGAAGCAATAGTACCCGACCAGATTATAATAGAGCCCTTTGGAAGCGATAATGAGCCCGGTGTAGGCACAGTGCTACTGACAGAATTTGCCGATGTAGAGCTTGTGGGAAGATCCCTTGCCACAAGAGCTGTCCACTCAGCTGGCACAGTGGTTGAAACTGTAAAGCTATTTTGCGTAGAAGAAACAGTATAAGGATTCTGCCATGGGTTATTGGTGACCCAGGAAGGATTAAGATATCCTGAAGATTGCAGAGTCTGTATGTTCGAAGGCCATACATTATTGGTTACATAATATGCGAGCGCCGACTGCTCTATCGCCGATATTTCCAAAGCGGTCTTCTCCCCCGCCTTAATCTGTATCCTTTTGATGAAGACAGGGGTAGCAGATCCTGCGAGGATGGCAAGAATGGCCATTACTACGCAGAGTTCTATCAAAGTAAAACCTTTGCTACTGGCCGTATAGATATTTCTTCTCATACTTAAGCCCCCAGGTACTGGATTCTTGTGATTTGGTTATACTCACTAAATCGTTACTGCCCTGATTCGTAACTACAATCTCACTGCCAAAATCTTTCACGCTTATCAATCCTTTTGGCAAAACGCATGATACTGAAACCGCCTCTCCTCCCCCTGTAATTACATACGCGTTGCCAAAGGGATTAAGGTCGCCTGAATTGAGCGATATATATCCGCCTGTTCTTAAATCCGATAAGCTAACCGGCCAGATTCCATTCTGGCTATAGTATCTGGTAGAGGCTAGTGTTATGGAATTAAGTTCCTCTACCGTCCTTTCGGCTAAAGCGGTCTGCTTTACCGCTTTAGCCGAATATAGGGCGATAGACAAAAGTACGGCCGTAATCGCCAACACAAGGCTTAATTCGAGCAAGCTAAACGCTTTTCTGTTCAAAACGTCGCTGTCCATGTATTGGATGCGTAGCTTGTCGCTGATGCGCTATTGGCAAAAAGACTCGAAAGCCTTGAGGCTGCCGTCGCATTCACTCCTGTTAAAGAGATGTCCACCTTGTTAGGATCCGAGTCTGCCACAATGGAGTAATCTCCTCCCCAGGGGTTTGAACCTGTGGCGTTAAAGCCGGCCGGCAGATATCCGGCTGTCTGTAACGCGGCCATGGTAACCCCTGCGTACGTCATATTACCTGAGGCAATATAGCTTTCCGCGGCCGTCCTTAAGCTCTTTACGGACTCCGCCGCCGCATGTACCCTCGCGTTCTCCTTTACTCCGGAAGTAAGCCCTATTGCCATGAGTAAAAGCGCGACAATGCTGATAACAAGCACAAGCTCAATGAGCGTAAAACCTTTCCTATTCATCATTCTCA
>CAIRWO010000090.1 GCA_903882345.1 Candidatus Omnitrophota bacterium
ATGATCGTCTTTGGCTTGGAGCTGGCCCTTTTGCGTATTAATCCAATTGTATCCATTTCTATATCCCCTTTAATATTTTTTCCATATCAACATTATCTTTAACTAATTTAACTGCTGTCTGGATCTTTGCGCTATCCTGCGGAGTGATCTTTACCGTCAGATCGTGGACGCAGGAAGCAACATCATAGGTATCCGACTTGGCAGAGAGTACCGAAACTCTGGCATTCTTCAGGGACTCCATTGTCTCCGCTTCCAGCGTAATCCCGCCGGTCAAGATTACGCCTGCGATTTTCAGTTTTTTCCGGGCACTATCCCGGAAACAATCCAGGGCAGCCGTAATTATATCATCCCTATCTCCGGGAGTGATCAAGAGGCTGTCTTCTACGATATATTTTATCGCGTCGATGGGCTTCATTGCCCCGACGATCGCCCGGGTGATGTAATTACCCAGATATTCCTTACCGCAAAGTAATTCAAAGCCGCCTTCTTCCAGTATCTGCTTTATCGTCGGACGCGCAAGCGACGGCTCATAGGGAATAATGCCTAAAACGGGGATACCTTTTCTCTCCAGGCCCTTTCTTACCAACCGGCTGATCTTCTCGAATTTATCCGGAAGGACCTTGTTGACGATTACCCCGAGGACCTTTACCCCTTCTTTTTCAAAAAGCGCCTTATTGAGCACGATCTCGTCGATCGGCCTGCCGATACCGCCGGAAGAGATAATGATCGCCTTTGAACCGAGAAGCCTGGCTACGGTAGCGTTGGAATGGTCAAACACCGAGCCTACGCCGGCATGCCCTGTGCCCTCGATGATCACCAGGTCCTTGTGTTCGGAAACATGCTTGAATGCCTTTTTTATCTGGTCGGCGATCGGCTTTTTATCCGGAAGACTGATGTATTTTTCCGTAAAACCACGCTCCACGGCGATCGGGCTCATGTCTTTGAGTCCGGATTTTATCTTACAGACTTCCTCGATAAGAAAAGAATCCTCGTCGATCTTTAAGCCTTCTTCTTCGAGGTAGCGCTGCCCGATGGGCTTTATGAAACCGACATTTTCAAACCTCTCCTGGAAGTTACGGATCAACCCAAGTGATACCGTGGTCTTGCCGTCGTTCTGTTTGGTGGCAGCGATAAAGATGCGTTTCATCCGCCTTACAAATTTTCCTGGATCTTTTTTTTGAGTTCCTGCCTGCTTAAAACGCCGACCACCTGGCCCATGATCTTGCCCTGTTTAAAAAATATCAGAGTGGGGATCGACATTACGCCGTACTTTGTAGCGGCCTGCGGGCTTTCGTCAACGTTAACCTTGGCTACTTTAAGTTTCTTATCGAATTCCTTGGCCGATTCTTCAACTAAAGGGCCGATCATTTTACAGGGCCCGCACCACGGAGCCCAGAAATCAACCAGAACCGGCAGATCTGATTCCAATACTTCTTTCTTAAAGTTATCGTCTGTCAAATGTATTAAAGCCATAGCAACCTTCTTTTTTAAAAGGGTTATTAAATAGGCAGGATAGGGGTATAGATTACCATAAAAGCAGTTAGTTTGCAAGAAAATTCAAAGACAGTGAGAATCTGCTGATTAATAAGAAGTGGCAGGCTGCATCATTGCCGGCTCCCGTGACTTTGGCGGCTCAGGGGGCGATTGCTGGTCGGTGAAAGCGCCGTCTTTATATTCTTTATATGAAATAGCCTGGTCTTTATCCGAACTCAGCTTATAGTATACATAAGCATCGGTCTCCAGGTTAAAGTTAGGAAAACGCTTTTGGAAGAGAGAATTGATACCGTCGGTTGATTTTTTTAAATTCTCATCAGTAGCGGCATCGGTTTTTCCGGTGAGATAAATAAGGACCTTTCTTGTATTGCGGTCATACTCCATCCTCTCCAGGGTAAAGGGATCCGCTGGCGTTGTCGTGCCGCGCCAGGCGCTGGTCCAGTTTAAAAGCTGCCATTCAATCTGCGAAATATCGTAAGGGTATGTATAACCATCAACCCTGGCCCGTGCATTTCCCATAAAATACCAGGACAACAATAGGAACAGCAAGGATACTTTTAAACCAAGCCTCATTCTCCCTCCTTAGATTTTTCCACGTTACTATCTGTTTCGCTATTCTGGTTATCATTTACCGAACTACTGCTGCCGTCATTGGATTTATCCGCCTGCGTCTTTATAATATCGCTTATCGGGCCAAAATAAGCCGGGCTGGCGGATTCAAACTCTTGAGAAGAAGAAAGATCCTCTGCCTCTACCGCGTAACCGTTGTTCACGCGGCCTGCCGCATAATTGCTGTCTGGAACGGCAAACGCAGAGTATACCTGCTCCTTCTGCCGCTGGCTCATCTTTGCTTCGCCGCTAAAAACATCTACGGTTGTATCCGGCCGATACCCGTCCTTTGCGTAGCTGCCGCTATAACCTCCCTCAAATATCTCCCGGCCATAGCAGAGAGGCGAAAATGACAGCAACAGAATAAATAACAGGAATAAAATTTTCATGAGCATCACCTGTTATATTTTACTGCCATACTAAAAACTGGTCAATAGGAAAATGCGGTATTTTAGGCCCTGGGTTTCTTAATCGACCGGG
>CAIRWO010000091.1 GCA_903882345.1 Candidatus Omnitrophota bacterium
ATTTTTCATCAGGCTCGCTCTCCTTTTATTAATTTTATGAGTATCGCTTTCTGGTCATGCATCCTGTTTTCCGCTTGGTCAAAAACAACGGAATTCCGGCTGTCGATAACCTCATCGGTTATTTCCTCGCCCCGATGCGCGGGCAGGCAATGCATTATCAGGCAATTCTTTTTTGCCAGGCTGATCAGTTTTTTATTAACCTGAAACCGCTTAAATATTGCCTTGCGTTTTTGGGTTTCTTTTTCCTGCCCCATACTTGTCCAGACATCGGTATAGATAACATCCGCAGCCTTTACTGCCTCTTCGGGCGTGTTGGATATTTTTATACTGCTGCCCACTGCAGCTGCCAGCTTAATCGCGTCCTTTAAAACTTTTACATCGGGTCCAAACCCCTTAGGCGTAGCCACGGCCATATTCATTCCCGTTTTAGAACAGGCAAAAAGCAAGGAATTACAAACATTATTTCCGTCGCCGACATAAGCAAGGGTCGCTCCTTTTATATTTTTAAGCTTTTCCTTGATCGTATAGATATCTGCCAGCGCCTGGCAAGGATGCGAAAAATCGGATAAGCCGTTGATTACCGGCTTGTCTGAATATTCCGCCAGATCTACAACATTTTTGTGCTCAAACGTCCTTAGCACGATGCCGTCTATGTAGCGGGACAAGGTCTTCGCAACGTCCTTTATTGATTCCCGCACACCAAGATTTATTTCATCCGGCCGCAGGTATATCGCGTAACCGCCCAGTTGGAACATTCCCACTTCAAAAGAAACCCGCGTGCGGTTTGAGGGTTTCTGAAAAATAAGCGCCAGGGTCTTGCCTTTTAATACCGAGCTGAATTTAGCTTTATCCTTTTTTAACTCGTCGGTAAGATCAAATATCTCCCGGATATCCTGGATACTTAGATCTTTAACTGAAATCAGGTCTTTTTGCATTTTTAGATCCCCTCCAGCACTTCTGCCAAAACCGCCAATGCCTTATCTATTTCTTTTTTGCTGATATTCAAAGCCGGCATAAACCTGAGGACATTGCCGTGCGTACAATTGATCAGCACACCTTTTTCAAGGCATTTCTCAACTACCTGTTTTCCCTCGACAGCTAACTCAAGCCCTGCCATTAGGCCCATTCCTCTTGCTTCCTTTATAACCGGGAACTTACCCTTTAATTCGTTCAGCTTTAAGAAAAGATATTCACCTGCCCTTTGCGCCTTTGTCAGTAGTTTTTCTTTTTGTATCGCCTTCAGGACCGCAAGCGCTGCCTTGCAGATCACCGGCCCGCCGCCAAAAGTAGAGGCATGCATTCCCGGGCCTAATGTATCGGTGATTTCTTTTTTTACCAGCATTGCCCCGATAGGTAAGCCGCCACCTAAGCCTTTGGCAAGGGTCATTATATCCGGTATCACCCCGTAATGCTGGTAACAAAATAATTTTCCTGTCCTGCCGATACCGGTCTGAACTTCATCGAAGATCAACAAGAGGTTATTTTCATCACAGAGCTTCCTTAAACCGATGACAAAATCTTTTTTGGCGACATTGATCCCGCCTTCGCCCTGGACCAGCTCAAGCATTACGGCAACCGTCTTACTGGATAAAGCATTTTTTACCGCCTCTAGATCGTTAAACTTGACAGCCTTAAAACCTTCCGGTAACGGCTCAAACCCGCTCTGGTATTTTTTCTGGCCTGTGGCAGCAAGCGCAGCCAAAGTCCGGCCGTGGAATGAATCTTCGAAAGTAATTATTTCGAACCTTCCTTTTCCGTATTTCCGGGAAAACTTTATTGCCGCCTCGTTTGCCTCTGCTCCGGAATTGCAAAAAAATACCTTTGAAGGAAATGACCAATAGACCATTTCCTTGGCCAATTTAGCCTGTTGAGGATGATAATAGTTATTAGGGATAAATATTAATTTCCCCGCCTGTTCCCGCACTGCCTGCGTAACCTTCGGATGGCAATGCCCAAGGTTACACACGCCCCAACCGGGAAAAAAATCAAGATATGCCTTATTATGAATATCCCAGAGTCGGCTGCCTTTACCCTTCACAAAAATCAACGGGTATTTTGTGTAGGTAGGCATTACGCATTCTTTATAAGCGTCGAATATCTCTTCTATTTTCACTTGGCAATCTCCGTCCCCACGCCCTTATCGGTAAATATTTCCAAAAGTAGCCCGTGCGGGATGCGCGCATCAATAATGTGCGTTTTTTTGACTCCGTCCTTCAAGGCATCGATGCAGGCGCTTACCTTCGGGATCATCCCTTGCTGAATGACATTATCCCGTATCAGGCCCTGCGCCTCCTTAATGGTCAGCGCGGATATAAAAGAATTAGGATCTTCGGCATTGCGCATTATGCCCTTTACGTTCGTTAACAAAACCAGCTTTTCCGCTTTTAAGGCAGCGGAAATACCGGCGGCTGCTTCGTCGGCATTGACATTGTAAGTCTTCTTATCGCTGCCCCTGCCCATCGGCAATACTACGGCAACCTTATCATCATTAAGCATCTCTAATATCGGCTCAATATTAACGCCGATAATGTGCCCGACTAAGCCGAGGTCGATTTTTGCCTTTTTCTTTTCTGTCTGTATCAGCCGGTTTTCTTTGCCGTTTAATCCGCCGGCCGGCGCGCCCAAATCAATTATCTCTTTTACGATCACATCGTTTAATTTCTGCAATTCCTCTTCTACCATCGTCAGCGTATCCTCATCGGTTACGCGCATACCGTCCACAAACTCGGTTTTCTTTCCGGAGGAACGCATCCGGTCGCTGATATTCGGCCCCCCGCCGTGGACAAGCACCGGCCTTAAGCCCATAAAATTCAAAAAGACAATGTCTTCAAGGACTCCTTTTCGCATTTTATCATCGCCGAGGATACTGCCGCCGTATTTAATGACGATTATTTTCTTGTGGAACCTTTTTATATAAGGCAGCGCTTCAATTAAAACATCAGCCTTCTTAATTGCTTCTTCCATGATTTTATTCCTTCACCTAGTTATACTTCGCGTTTATCTTAATGTACCTATGCGTAAGGTCAGAAGTATAGATTACTACGCCTGACTTTCCCTTACCTACGCAAACGTTGATCTTTACCTCTTTCTTCTCTAAAGGAGAAAAACCGATCTTAAGCTCCTGCTCTTTTATGCCTACTCCCGCAGCGCCCGCCGCAGCCACGATCCTGCCCTTGACATTGGAGCTGGAGGCAAACATCGCGGTCTTGAATAAATTTGAGTTAGCGATGCTTAAGGCGATCTTTTTTGCTTCTGCAGGAGTCTTTGTGCCGCAGACTTCTATGCGGATAAATTTTGTCGCGCCCTCGCCATCCCGGACGATCTTCTTTGCCAGATCAACACAGATTATATTCAAGGCTTCGAGGAACAAAGCAAAACTCTTGCCTGCCTTTATCGGGCTGTTAGCGGCAACCTGGTTTGCCAGACAGATAACGGTGTCATTGGTACTCATACAACCGTCAACCGTTATGTTGTTAAAACTATTGGCTACTGCGATCTTCAAGGCATGCGCCAATACGGCTCCGGAAATAACGGCATCGGTGAATATAAAAACGAGCATTGTCGCCATATCAGGAGCGATCATCCCCGCGCCCTTAGCCACAGCACAGACAGTGACTGTTTTTCCGTGAAGATCAAATTTTACCGTGGCATCCTTGGCAAATTTATCCGTGGTCATAATTGCCTTTTTTGCCTTGCTTATGCCATGGTTAGACAATCCTGCGCTCAGTTCCGGTACAGCTGCCTCAATCTTTTCTATCGCTAGCCGCCTGCCAATGATGCCTGTAGAAGCAACTAAGACGCTCTCTTTTTTAACATCCAATATTTTAGCAGCCAGCCGGCTCATCTCTTGCGCATCCCTGATGCCGGCTTGGCCGCAAAAGGCATTGGCATTGCCGCTGTTAGCGATGATCGCATGAAAGTCTTTAGCGGCTTTAAGATAACCGGCGTTTACAATAACCGACGCAGCCTGGATCTTATTCGTCGTAGACATCACCGCTGCCACGCAAGCTGCCTGGGAATAAAACAGCGCCAAGTCAAGCTTGCCGGATTTTTTTATACCGCAGGCAATGCCGCTGGCTTTAAAGCCCGCCGGTAAAATTGCTTTATTATAAACCCTCAACATAAGCCCATGCGCTCAGGAAATTTATACATAATATTCATATTCTGCACTGCCTGACCGCTGGCGCCTTTAAGCAGGTTGTCTATCGCAGAAATAACAATTATGTTCTCCCCTGTCTCCTTTATGCCGATGTCGCAAAAATTTGTGTTGCTGACGTCTTTTATCCGCGGGAACTGCCCCTCGTCTTTGATCCGCACAAACGGCTCATTTTTATAGAATTTTTTATACAGATTAATAATATCCTGGCTTTTTCCTTTTAACTTTTTGCTTTTCTTAACATATATCGTCTCCAGTATCCCTCTCTCTAACGGCAGAAGGTGCGGCACAAAAATCACATTTATTTTTTTGACCGCAAGCTTAGACAATACCTGGTTGATCTCCGGCATATGCTGATGGATGTTGATCTTATAGGCCCGGAAATCCTCGTTGATCTCGGAAAACAAAAATTCTTTCACCAGTTTTTTGCCGGCTCCGGTGACGCCTGACTTGGCATCGATAATTATCGAATCCGGCTCGATCAGATCCAGGCCTGCCAACGGGGCAAGCGCTAAAATCGCCGCCGTAGGATAGCAACCGGGATTGGCAACCAACCTGGCGTTCTTTATCTTAACTCGATAAATTTCCGGCAACCCATACACGGCGTCTTTTAAATGCGGCTTATCCTTATGCGCCTTGTTATAAAATTTTTCATAAATGCCCGGGTTCTTGATCCGGTAATCGGCACTGAGGTCAATCACCCGTTTTCCCGCCTTTAAAAGTTTCGGCACGAACTGCATGGAAACGGTATGCGGCAGCGCCAAAAATACCACATCACATTTTTCGGCAATTTCCTTTATATCCGGTTTTTTGCAAACCAGCTCGATCTGGCCTTTAAATTTTGGAAATACCTCTGAGATGACCTGCGGCTGATTACTGGTATTATAAAGCCGGCTGATCCGCACACCGGGGTGCTTGAGCAAAACGCCAATAAGCTCTTCCCCGGTATGTCCGGTTGCTCCGATAATCCCTGCGTTTATAACCATTATCATCTCCTCAAGTTACAACTTTCTTAAGTTTATTTAGATTAGCATAAAATTTATCCCGAAGCAAGTATTTTCACGACGGAGAGCTGCAAAATAAAAATCCCGCTTCGACTCAAGAAGCGGGATTGAATTTTATTCCATTAACTCTCAATCTATGGTTTTACCTCTTGGTCCATTGGAACCGTTTACGTGCCCCCTTCTGGCCATATTTCTTGCGTTCCTTCATACGCGGGTCGCGGGTGAGAAACCCCTGCTTGCGCAAGACATCTTTAAGCGCCGGGTCAATCGAGATCAAAGCCCGGGAAATACCATGGCGCAAAGCACCTGCCTGACCGGTAAGCCCGCCGCCCCTGATATTTGCAACAATATCATAAATGGATACGCTGTTTGTCGCCACCAGCGGCTGTCTGATGATGATCCGGTCTGTTTCCCGGATAAAATACTTATCCGATGCTAAACCATTGACTAAAATATTACCCGTGCCAGGTGACAGTATGACCCTCGCGACTGCTTCCTTACGCCTGCCAACACACGAATATTTTGTTGTCTCGCTCATTTAATTAAATCTCCAATAAAACTGGGTTTTGCGCTTTATGCGGATGCTTATCATCAGCATAAATCTTTAATTTTTTGATTAAGTCCCTGCCTAAAGGCCCGCCCGGCAGCATGCGCTTGACAGCGAGTTTAAGCACGGTTGTCGGCTTCTTTGCAAGCATTGTTTCCAATGTCACTTCTTTTAAGCCGCCGGGATAACCGGAATAACGCCGGTATACCTTCTGTTTTAATTTCCTGCCTGTAATCTTGACCTGCGCAGCATTGATGATAATTACTCCGTCTCCGGTATCTATGAAAGGAGTAAAAGTAGGCTTATGTTTGCCTCTCAGGATAGACGCAACCTTGCTGGCGATCCGGCCTAAAACCTCATTCTTGGCATCAACCAGATACCAACCTCTTTTAACCTCTGAATCTTTTGCTAGATATGTTTTTTTCATAGAACCAAAAGTATAACATATTTTTGTTTTTAGTCAAATTATTTTTTTAATATTATTTTATATGGGGACGTCATCTAAGGTACCACCC
>CAIRWO010000092.1 GCA_903882345.1 Candidatus Omnitrophota bacterium
CTTTTTCATATTCTACACCATTCGAAATTAATGAAACTACATCATCCTTCGAAAATCTTACTTCAGAGAGAACTATTCTTGCGCCGTAAAATTTAAAACCAAGAGAATCTTTAGTGAGATTTAAATCGGGTAGCCTGGTATTAAGGTTAGCGACTATCTGATTCGCATTATCTTTAATTAACAAAATGTCAAATAGTTGAGCAGAAGGCGGACCTTTTTTCGCACAAACTAACTGCGGCGTAGTACCTCCCGTTACCATTTTATAGCTGAATAACGGCCAGGTCTTATCGTCGGCCCAGTTAACATCGGACTTAGCAGATGCTCCCCTGTCTTCAGAAGTAACAGCA
This sequence comes from Candidatus Omnitrophota bacterium, assembly GCA_903882345.1. Classification (GTDB taxonomy): domain Bacteria; phylum Omnitrophota; class Gorgyraeia; order Gygaellales; family Profunditerraquicolaceae; genus CAIRWO01. Next base: position 348 of record CAIRWO010000092.1, read on the forward strand.
GCGCCGCCTTTTAATTTACTCAGAATTATCTTCTCTATTATGTCAGCAGGGGTGGTTTTTAAATTAACACCGAGATTTTCCGTGTGCGCGCCCTGCCCTGTAATAAAGGACAGCGTTACTCCATCGGGAGAACTAAACCATTCGCCTGATAGCACGCCGGCGGCAACGGCGGCTTGGATAAACGGTTTATCTTGACCTATTGCCTTCATTAACGGCATCGTTATAGCTTTTCCATAATTACCCGGCACGAATTCAATCGTAAGATTTCCCGGCGAGCCGGCTATTTTCGGAGCACGCCACCAATCTTTAATTTTGGGCTCTGTCGGCGTTTCTTTTTTCTTAGGGGCAGCACCTGCGTTACCATGCATCCCAGACTCTCCAACCATCTTGAATAAAACGACAGAGGTTAAAATACCCGACATGTATTTCGCATATTCTAAGATGGCCGGATGGCCGGCCAAAGCGGCAAACCAGCTGTGCATAATTACGGATAAATTACTGATAAAAGCTGGATTGTGGGCGTCCGGTAAAAAATAGACGCAGAGCGGCGCTATTATAGATCCTAAAACCTCGTTAAAACCCGGATTATTTACCGCAGCCAGCGCCTCGCTCTCCGCATGTTTATGCGGTTCACCGACAGATCTAACGACCTCTTCATTTATAGAAAGTGTATCTAGTAATTTTACAGCAATTAGCCTTGTTTCTTCATTGCTTGATGAACTTCCCTTGATAAGGGCATTATTATAAAATACTAAATCATCCGCGGAAAGCTGATCATGGATCTTCATAACATACAAATTGATTAAATCATAATAAGTAATTAACCCGGCAGAAAAATGCTCTCTGATATTAAGCATGATCTCTTCGATAAATACGGCGGCATTCGGGTTGATAAGATTACGTATATTTTTAAGGAATTCTACATCGGCTTTTGAAAACTTTGACGGAAATCCGTTATGGCGTCTTATGACTATTTCCCTGCGTAGGCCATTCGCCCACTTGCTTATTTCCGGACTTTCCAGTTTCGCAAAATTATCCAGGTAGGCAAGCAGCACTACAGACACCTTGACATCTTCGGCTTTTTCCATAATAAGATCGGATATATTCTCTCTTGCAGAGATTAAATAGTAGTGGCTCTCAATCATATATCTGAGATAGTTGTTTAAAAGCCGCTCTGCCAATTTCGGTAATTCTTTAGCATAGAATAGCGCATACTTAAGCTGGCCATAACCGATGTCATACTGGTCATTGACAAGCTTTAATGCCGCCCCATTATTATATCTATCCAATATCTTATTCACTCTGCCCTCAAGCTTCGCGTTATTCGTATGTTTAAGCAGGCACAAATCCAGCAGACTGGCGAACCTGCTGATCTCATAAGGTTCGAGTTCTATCGTGAATAGATTTTGAGGCAAGGTTTCCCTTGTATCAGCCATACGCTCATCATCACTTGATATAATGGACTCCAGAAATTCCAGGAACATACCAACTCTGGTTTTATTTGGGAACCGGGAAACAAGCTTGAGAGCATCTATTAAATTGTTGTGGGTTATATAATAGGAGAGGATTACATTAAGCTGTTTATTTATATCATTACGCGTCTGGGCGGTAGCCGCTTCATAGAAACTTCGCGCGCTGTGGACAGGCTGCGTAAGGACAAATGTTTCTATATCATCGTGCGCAAGGCTCGGCAGGTCAATAACGGATTCCGGCGTATTAATAAGATTCGCTAATGGAGCCTCCGAGAAAATCTGCTCCGCTTTTGCCAGAGTATATTCGTAGTTATCTCTGTTAGTTTTGTACTTGACCGCATCAATTACCGCTCTCCCAACTTCCCAGATTATAAAGGCCGCGGCTATAGCCATACCCCAAACGGGCACCCACGGCAGAATATCTGTCAAAAACTTATCGTAATGTGCAGTAGCGAATAAACCAAGTGCGCCTATTGAATGCAAGCCGCCGCCGGGCGGATCATCGGGTATTATGAATGTACCACCGTCCATACGAGTGGCATTCTTTTTTCTTGCCGCATTGCGTCTTGCAAGTTTAGCCGTCTCTGCCCGCATCTTTCTCTCATCCAGTTTATGCAAAATAGTCATCACAACAAAAGCTATC
>CAIRWO010000093.1 GCA_903882345.1 Candidatus Omnitrophota bacterium
AAATTTACCGTTGATATAGATCTTCATCATAACCCTCCCCAATTAACCAGTATGCCGTCCTTTAAATGATAAATACAATCTGCCGATTTTGCCAATTCCAGGTTGTGGGTAACCAGGACAACCGCCATCTTATTTTCCAGATTTATTTTTTTGATCAGCGCGGTAATGTCGCTGCCGGATTTCGAATCCAGGTTTCCTGTCGGCTCATCACAGAAAAGGATTTCCGGTTTATTGATCAGGCTGCGCGCCATCGCTACTCTTTGTTTTTCCCCGCCGGAAAGTTGAGAGGGAAAATGGCCCAGCCTCTCCCCCAGTCCCATCTGAATCAGAAGCTGCCTTGCCTGCGTATCTATCCCCGATTTTTTGCTTTTGGGCTTTTGGCTTATCAATGCCGGCATCAGCACGTTTTCTAAAACCGTAAACTCCGGCAACAGATGGTAAAACTGAAATACAAAGCCGATCCTTTTATTTCTTATTCTGCACAGCTTCAGATCATTGATCTTGCTGATGTCTTTTCCGTCAAGCAAGACGCATCCGCTGCTGGGAAAATCCAGCCCTCCTAAAATATGCAGCAGGGTAGACTTGCCTGCCCCTGACGGGCCGGTGATGGCGACAAAGCCGCCTTTTTTAATGCTTAAGTCTATGCCCTTGAGCACAGGCAGCGCTTTGCTGCCTTCGTTATAAACTTTATGGATATCCCTTGCTTCCAATATCATTATAAACTTACTCGTATCTTAAGGCCTCTACGGGCTGCAATCCTGCTGCCTTACTGGCAGGATAAATAGTAGAAACTACTGTGATCACCATCGCCGCCAATATGATCAGAGCGATATCCGGCCACAACTCTATGGAAACAGGCAAGCGGTCAATATAATAAATATCCTGTGGTAATTTTATAAACTGGTATTTTTTTAGTAACAGGCAGAGGCCGATGCCGCCGGCTGTTCCTAAAACAGTGCCTAACCCCCCGATAATAAATCCTTCGTAAGTAAAAATATTCCTGATCTGGCGGCTGCTCATTCCGATAGCCTTTAAGATGCCGATATCCTTGGTCTTATTCACCACCAGTACACTCAGCGTACTGACGATATTGAACGCCGCGACAATAATGATCAGCGTAAGGATGATGAACATCGTCAGTTTTTCCAGTTTCAGCGCGGCAAAAAAATTCTGGTTTGTCTCGGTCCAGGTCTTAAGGTTATAATCATAGCCCAGGCTGGAAGACAGTTCGTCCTTTATTTTATTCGCCAGATACAGATCGTCCAGCTTCACGGCTACGCTGGTAAACTGGCCAGGCAAACCGAGCAAATCCTGTGCTGTTTTTGCCTGGACAAAAACCAGGTTCAGGTCATAATCATACATCCCCGAATTGAAAACTCCCACCACTTTTAAATTATACTGCTTGCCCGTAGGCGAATATACCGTTACGGGAGAATTAAGCTTCAAGCCTAAGTGGCCGGCAAGCTCTTTGCCGATAATTATGCCGTCCTTAGCGAGTGCACCCAGGGAACCGCTAACCAGGTATTTATCTATTTTTGTAACCTGCGGCTCAGTGGAAGGCTCGATGCCTTTCATCGCTACGGCAAAAAACCGGTCTGTCTCTTTCAGCAGTATCTGGCCCTGCACGCATGGGCTAACGCCTTTTACATGAGAGTTAAGCGTTATTTTTTTTAATAGGCCGCCATATTCTGCGTCGCTAATGCCTTTAAAACCCGTGATGGTAATATGAGAAGAATTCCCCACGATCTTCTCGCGCAGGTCCCGGTCAAATCCGGCCATCACGGCGATGACCACGATCAGCGCGGTTACGCCGATGGCGATCCCCAGCACCGAAATAACGCTGATCAGGGAAATAAATTTTTCTTTCCTTTTGGTAATCAAATAACGCCAGCTGATGAATAATTCGGTTTTCATGTTAATCCACCGGCCTTAACAACGGGAACAAGATCACATCGCGGATGGACGGCTGGTTGGTAAGAAGCATGACCAGCCGGTCTATGCCGATGCCTAAACCGCCGGCAGGAGGCATGCCGTGCTCCAAGGCCAGCACATAATCTTCGTCAACCGCCTTTTTTTCTTCCGGCCGGATATCCTTTATTTCCTCTTCAAAGCGCTTTTTTTGTTCGAGAGGATTATTCAACTCCGAATAGGCATTCCCGATTTCCATGCCCGCGATGAATAATTCAAAGCGCTCGGAAACCAGAGGATTATCGGACTTGTTTTTTGCCAAAGGGCACATACTGGCAAAATAATCCGTCACGAACGTCGGGCCCGCGCTCATCTCCTGCTCAAGCAAGTCCTCGATCACCTTGGCTATCTGCGAGCGGGTAAGCCGGTTTGCCTCTTTAGCACACCCTTTATCATGCAATTTCTTCAACATGGCCTCCGGCTCATCCGAAGGTAAGATACCGAATTTATCCCTGACGATTTCAAAAAATGAACGCCTTTGCCATGGCGTTGCCAGATCCACAGCCTTACCCTGATATTCAAAACTACTGCCGCCCAATATTTCTTTGGCGACATGGACGATCAGGTTCTGGCAGAGCTGCATCATTCCTTCGTAATTGGAATAGGCCTCATAGACTTCCAGCATAGTAAATTCCGGGTTATGCCGGGTGGAGACGCCTTCGTTACGGAAACTGCGGTTTATTTCGTAAACCTTATCCATCCCCCCGACGATCAGCCGCTTAAGGTATAATTCCGGGGCGATGCGCAAATATAAGTCCATATCATATTCGTTATGATGGGTAACAAACGGCCTGCCTGCAGCACCCCCCGGCACAGAATGCATCATCGGCGTTTCCACCTCTAAGAAACCTTTACTATCAAGAAAATTCCTGATCGCCCGGACGATCTTAGAACGCATTAAAAATACTTTTTTTACCTCTTCATTAGAAAGCAGGTCCAGGTAGCGCTGGCGCAGGCGCACCTCAACATCCTTGAGGCCATGCCACTTCTCCGGTAACGGCCGCAGCGCCTTAGACAACACCACGATCTCCACAACCTTGATCGTAGGCTCACCTGTATGGGTCTTGAATAACTCTCCCTTTACGCCGATAATATCGGCAACATCAAGGTCATCCAATAGAGAAAACTTTTCCTGGCCGATAAAATCCGCTTTGATATAAAGCTGAATGCGGCCAGTCGAATCTCTCAGGTCAGAGAACACCACTTTGCCATGGAGGCGCTTGGCCATAAGCCGCCCGCAGACGGTTACGCTAGTGCCTTCATTAAATTCAGATACCACATCCGCGATATCTCTTCTTCCGGCAAAGCTAGCGCCAAATACAGTTATCCCTTTGGCCTCCAAAGACGCAAGTTTAGCCTGCCGCTGTTGTATAATCTCGTTTAATTCCATAGGCTTATAATTATATAGTAGAATTGGGA
>CAIRWO010000094.1 GCA_903882345.1 Candidatus Omnitrophota bacterium
AAAAGAGGAACTATTAAAGCTCCTCTTGAATTATAAATGCCGAGGGAGGGAATCGGACCCCCCACGCCGGCCTTTTCAGGGCCGCGCTCTACCACTGAGCTACCTCGGCGTCAATTGCTATAAAAACTTACAGGGGGTTTTATATTAACACAAACTGCCAAAAAAGCAACTATTTTACGGCCTTCACTGCGCCCCTTCTGTAATCTTCACGAAAACGTCCTGCGCAAGGTTGATGTCGGGTAAATGGTGCTTGCGGCCGGAGACCTTTAGCCGCACAGTTGCACGTGTCAACTGTACCAGTTTTACAGTCACCAGGGTAGAGCCATCCTGAAATTGCAAATAACCCCTGACGTTATCTTCTTCTTTTATCACCCCGCGCGACCTTGCCACCATCATTGCTGAATTCCAGAGGCGGCCGTAGGCTTTATCCGTATCGCCCTGTATCGTATCTTTGCTTACCGCGTAAGCCCCTAATGCCCCGGCAGCGCCTCCGATAATCAAAGGTACGCACCCGGAAACGCTCAAAATGAGCACTGCCCCAAAAAATAGAGATAATACCGGCTGCGCATGTTTCATTTTAGCTCCTTTTTTGAAAATACCCTAGCGAAACAAAATATAACTAAGCCGATGATAATCCCCCAAGAAATAACCAAAAATACCCAACCGCTTGAATTCATCTTAAATTCTCCGCCGTTACCCGCTTACGCCTCCAGGCAATTTTCACTAAAAGCGCCAAGACCAAAAATACGCAGATTAATCCAAGCCTTGTACCGATAATGTAAATCCGGTCTGCCGAAGAAATATTCGTCATGAATATTTTCGGCAGCCACTCCTGCCATAACCACATCCCAAGTATTAAAAACAGGAACAGCGGCGTGATATATTTAATAATAAATTTATAAATTTTCGGCACTGCCATATCCGCGCCTTTATGTATTTCATCCCATGCCTTTTCCATCCCGAAGACCCAGGCAAATAAAACCGTCTCGATCGTAGCAAATAAAACCAAAAAGAACGTACCACCCCAAAAATCCAGCTCATCCACCACGCCGTTTTTCAAAAAGAAAATTGCCGGCTGGCAAAGCAGGAAACTTACTATGGCAAATATCTTGACCGCTTTTTTTCTGTTAATGTCAAATTCGTCTTCCAGGAACGCCACTGCCGGTTGCGCTAATGAAACTGAAGAAGTAATTCCCGCGAGAAACAAAAGGGCAAACCAGAAAAAACCAAACAAGGCGGCTAAAGGCAGTTTATTAAGAACCATGGGCATAGTCACAAAACCCAGGTTAAACACGCCGGAAGTAGCAATCGTGCGCATCTGTTCTTGCCCGAAGAAGACAAACGCTGCCGGTATGATAATGCTTCCTCCAAGAATAACCTCAGCTAATTCATTGGTGCCTGCGGCAGTCAAGCCGGACAAAACAACATCGTCGCCCTTAGAAAGGTAACTGGCATAAGTGAGGATTACGCCGATACCTACGCTTAAGGTAAAAAATATCTGTCCGGCTGCCTCCAGCCATACCTTGGCTGATTTCAAGCTGGAGAAATCCGCATTCCACAAAAATCCGAAACCGTTGGAGATATTCCACTCAGGCCTTGCCGGATCAGGAGTGCCTAAGGTCATCACGCGGATCATCAGAATAGCACCAAAGACAAATAAAAGCGGTAACGCCCAACGGCAGAGTTTTTCTATTCCGCCTTTTATCCCATAATAAATTACCCAGATATTTAAAATAAAGGTGATGATAAAAAACAGGTACGCCAGACCTATCCCGTGAAAATATTGATTATTTTCCAGCCCCTGAAAACCCCGCAAAAAACCCTGCATTGACGCCTGGTCCGCTAAGGTGCTGTATTTTCCCGTTAAGGCGAAAAAACTGTAAGCCAGGGTCCAGGCTTCGATATACGTATAATAGATGAAGATGACCAAAGGCCCGAAGATGCCGATTACCCCGAAATATTTAATAAAGCGGTTCTTCTGCCATAGGCTGTGGAATATGCCCGGGGCAGTGCCGTGCTCAAACCCGCCGCCGTAGCGGCCGAGTGTCCATTCAATCCACATCAGCGGTATACCCAGGAGAAACAAGGAAATGAAATAGGGGATCATAAAAGCGCCGCCACCATTAGCAGCTGCCTTGGCAGGAAACCTCAAGAAATTACCCAAGCCTATGGCAGAACCCGCTACTGCCATAATTATCCCTAAGCGGGAACCCCAGCTATCTCTCTTCTTTGCCTGTTTCACAAAACCAACCCTCCAATTTATCTAAAGCCTCGGTTACTTCCCGGCTTAGCTTATCGCCGAAAGCAATTGTTTTTGGCTGAATGGCTAAAGCTATTATATCCGCCGCTAAATTATTTTGCAAGTAACTAGTTACCAAGGAAATAGAGGCATTGTGCGTCGCAAACAAATTGGTCGTTTTTAAGGCGTCTCCTTCAATAATGGCAATTTCACCCGGCTTACCGCCAAAATCCACCGCATCAACAATAATCAGGTTATCGGGCGTTTCCTTAATAATCTTACCGAAGTAATTTTCGGGAGTTGTGCCGGCATCAAAAACTTTAAAGGTTAACTTGTCTTTTATGCGCTGCGCAAAAACAGGCCCGGCGCCATCGTCGCTTCTTAAAGTATTACCAATAGCCAATATGACTACTTTACCTTTTAAGTGGGATTTTAAATGCTCTAACATACCAGAAGCAATAAATAATGCTACATCGCCTTTACTGCTTCCTGAATTAAAGGCAGGATAGCCTCGACTTCGTCTTTAGACAACCTTCCCAGCTTGGCAAAGGTAAAGTTACCCTCCCTGTCTTTAACCTCCCGGGAAATCTGCAGTTTTTTTACGCCTTTATTGTAAGAATATATGCTAACGACGATTTTACCATTCTCCGATTCCCAAAATTTAGAAAATGACTGTTCATCAACACTGGCATCGTAAGGCATAGCCTTTCTCCTTTCAGGTTTACATCTTGACGTTTGTATTAATATTGGTTTCGGGCGTAGAAGGAATCTTTTCCAGCCCGGAAAAAAGTTTTTCGGCAATAGACTCTTTGGCATACGTACTGGGAGAAGATACCTCCACCTGCGTATGGCCGGCGTCGATTTTCGTAAAGAATACGCCTACTACCGTGGTATCGCTTTCTGAAACATACAGCGCAACCATATTTTTTGCATCATCCCGCGCATAAACATAGGTGCCGGATATTTTTAAAATTTCCATGGCCTTATCGTAACAATCTTTGTAGGCGTAATTAAATTGTTTCTTCAGCGCATCCTTACGGCAGGCCTCGAGCTCCCTGGTAGAAACTCCGAGAAAACCCTTGGTAGCCTGTCTTACCGTAGAGCAGGCCGTAAGGCTAAAGACACAAAACGCAGAGAGCAAGACTAAGTTAAATAGTTTTAATTTTTGCCCCATCCTTCCTCCTATTCATTAATCATCTGTTTAATCTTATCCAGGTTCTTGCGCGCCTCTTCTTCTCCGCGCTTGGCAAATTCGGCGGCGCGGTATAACTCCAGCCAATGTAACCCTGCTGTATCCGGGTGCAGGACAATATCCGCAAGCAGGATTTCCCTTTTTATAATTTCCGACTGCATCAATTCCACGCTGCTAAAGATAATATCGAGAATGTTTGTCTTGAATTTATTCTGCAGGTATCGCTTGAGGTTGAACAAGTTGCCTTTTTTAATTTCCTTTCCCCTTAAAGTAAACTCTTGCTTTAAGCTCTCGTATTGCCTGATGATGTCTTCTCTTGAAGGGGTTACATTGACGGCGATTATCTTCTTGATCCCCAGCTTAAACAACACTTCCGTCGGCAAGGGATTGATTACCCCTCCGTCTAAGAGCAGCGCTTCCTTAAATTTGAACGGCCTAAAGACTCCCGGCATGGAACAGCTTGCCATGATCGCATCGATCAAAAGCCCCTTGTCAAAAACGCAGGATTCCTTCTTCCTGATATCGCTGGCGATTATTTTAAGCGGCAGGCGCACGTCATAAAATGTTTTGCCGGCTAAGTATTTTTTAAGGAACCGGTAAAGCTTATTGCCTTTGATAAAACCCAGCGAGGGAAAAGTCAGATCAACCAGCCCCCAGGTATATTTGGGCTGCCGGAATTCCTCTTGGATAATATCAAGTATTTCTTGAGCGCTCCTTCCGGTCGCCCAGAGGCTGGCAATCAAAGAACCGACGCTGGAGCCGGAAATAATGTCGATGGGGATATTTTCCTCTTCAATAACCTTGAGCACGCCGATATGGCAAAAGCCATAGCCTACACCCACTCCCAGTGCCAGGCCCACAAGGTTATCCGCGAGCTGCCGGCTGATCCTTCTGATTGCCTTTGCATACTCTGAAAGAGGATCATCGAGGATGAGCCTGTCGGATCTTTCAAAGATTATTCTCGGCAGGGTCGCATAGATGTTGAAACCCATGATTTCCTTCTGCTCCTGGTAATTTATCTTGGAAAGCTTATATTCATTAATGATAACTCTAATCTTAGCCTCCTGAAAATGGAAATCATCCCTGAGCTGAGTGATGAGGTGGTGCGTCTTTTTTAAATCAACGGGCTGCGGACTGGTCAATATATATATGAAATCAGACTGGTTTAGAGCGCTGAGCACAAACTGGTCCATTAACGACGGTAAATCGAGGACAATATAATGATAGTCATTTATCAATTGGCTCAAAATGGCCAAAAGTTTTTTAAGGTTGG
>CAIRWO010000095.1 GCA_903882345.1 Candidatus Omnitrophota bacterium
CCCAGCGCATTGATAAAGAAAACAGGGGTCGGGTATGCTGGCTGGAGGCATTTGACCGGATAAATAAGATAATTAAGATCAGGGCGGTTATTATGGACACTGTAAAAAAAATAATTTTCTTTGTATAAATTTTTCCTCTCAGGCAATAATAGAGAATTAAAACCAGGAACAAGCCGATAAGCCCGCCCAACGATTCTGTAAGGATGAGGGCCAGCAGCATGGGAGGTAAAAATAAAACCCTCTTTTTAAGCGTCAGGGCCAGCGGTATAACCATGATCAGAAAACCCGCTAATACATTAGGGGTAACAAAAGGAGAGAATACGCGTTTTTGACTTATGAGATCCATGGCGAATGGACTAGTAATCCTGTGCTTGGTTATATAATTCAGTACCACTTTAAATTCGAAGAAATACTGATTTAGCGCAATCAGGCTGATCACCAGGCCTGCCCAGACAATGACCTTTAGCGTATTTGCTCTTTCTTTGTGATTAAAGGAAGCGGCGGTTATAAATAACAGCAGTCCGGTCGCGTATTTGTATAATTCATTGGCGCTGATAACCATATTTTTTGAAGCGCATATCGAAATAACCAGTGCCAGGCAAAACGCAGTTGGCGCGAATTTCAACGGCAGGGCCCTTTTGGATGGGAATCCCTTGGCGATTGTCCAGCTTGCCAGGAATAATAATAAAATGAGGGAATAAGCAGAATTTAATTTCGGAAAAGCAAGCGCAGCGATAAAAGGCCTGATAAAGATTAAGGTTAGCCAGACAGTGAGCATTATGCTATAATCCTATCAAAATGAGCGGAGAATGTCAAATAAAACAGCCAGTATTATTATTGTAACTACCGCAAAAGAGGATTATTTTAAACAATGCCTTGATTCGGTAAGCCTTCAGTCTTACCCTGATAAGGAAATAATTATCATCGATAATTCCGGAGGCAACCTGCCGCCGGGCATCCAGGGGGGGCCTGGGCAAAAGGTATATTCTGCCCTTGAGAATATGTCTTATTGCCGATCGTTAAATAAGGGCATTGAAATAAGCAGGGGGGATTTTATACTCTGCCTTAATGACGATGCGGTTCTGGAAAAGCACTTTATTGAAGAGGCCTTGGAAGGCTTTTCCATAAATCCGCGCATAGGCATGGTCAGCGGAAAAATCATGCGTTTTGATAGAAAAACACTGGATAGTACGGGCTTATTTTTGACTATTTTCAGGACTGCCCGCGAGCGGGGTTATGGAAAAAGCGATGCGGGTAAATTTGAACAAGAAGGGTACGTCTTCGGCGTAGGCGGGGCAGTTGCTTTTTACCGCAGAAGCATGCTGGAAGATCTCAAGGTCGATGCGGAATACTTCGATAGTGATTTTGGCTACTTTTATGAGGATCTGGATATTGCCTGGCGGGCAGAGAATTCCGGCTGGAAAGGCTATTATATTCCCCGCGCCGTAGCTTATCATATAAGAGGAGGTACAGCCCGTCCGCGGGTTGGCCGAGGCAGGAGAATGGCGCGCCGTTATTTAAGCGAAGCATTGCATTATGACCTGCTTAAAAACAGATACTTAACGGTGATCAAAAACGATTCTCTTCCCAGATTTTTATTGAACCTTCCATTTATTGTTTTATACGATATTGCCAGCTGGGGATTCGTCCTTCTTTTCAGGCCGAAGCTGATAAAAATGGTATTTTCAAAGAGAATCCCTTTCGCCACCGCCTTTAGAAAAAGGAAGATATTGAGAACAAAAAAATGAAAAAGATTCTTATTGTCATCGCCGTAGTATCTTTGTTGGTTTCTTGCGGAATAGTCTACCTGAATCAGGTAATCTTGCCGCAAAAATTAAAGGCCTTGATTATAAAAGGCATAGAGGACAGCGTGCAAAAAAAGGTATCCCTTGGGTCATTAAGATTCAATATCTTTAAAGGCCTGGTATTGAGGGAATTGACGGTATACGATGGAAAAGAGGCAATACTGAAAGTAAAAGAGGTGTCGTGTACTTTCTTTATCCTGCCGTTTTTTAAAAAGCAAATTGTTATACCCTCTTTAAGGATCAGGTTCCCGGTATTGTTTTTGGAACGCCGGCAGGATAATTCATTCAATCTTTCAGGAATGTTCCCCGGTAAAACCGAGAAAGCCGCAAGTAGTACCGCTTTTAAAGTGCTTGTTTCTAAAATCAGCATCACCGGCGGCCGGATCGATTTCCGCGATAACACCTGCACCCCGGCATTCAGCGGACAGGTAGATAAACTTAATTTAGTTGTCTATTTATCCCTGCCGGCAAAAGTTAAATTCAGTTTACGCTGCGATATTCCCCAGCAGGCCGGGCCTGTGCAGGCGGCGAAGGTAGAGGGCAGCGGCGAATATAATATCATCGGCAAATCGATGTCAGCCGGGGTTACGCTTAAGGATTTGCTTGTTGCGGGATTTGACAGTTATTACCGCAGTTTTGGGGTTTCTTTGCCGGAAGGCAGTGTTGACGCTAAAGTGGCTTTAAATATCAAGGACGATGTTCTCGCTGCGGTTTTGGACGGCCAGGCTAAGGCGATAACTTTTTCAAAAGATAAAATAAACGGCCGTATAAATTCTAGCCTAAAGGCCAGCGGCCGCTACAGCTTCGGAAAGGGGCAATTTGATTATTCTGGTAATATGAATGTTTTTGACGCAGATCTTTCCGGCGTAGAGACGATTGGTAAAATTAACGGCATAAAGGGAGAAATTAAATTTTCTCCTACGGAAATATCTTCCGACAACCTACAGGCCGCGGTTCTTGGTTTGCCGGTTGCGGCAAGGGCAAGGTTAACCAATTTCACCAATCCGGTGCTTAATTTGAATGTCTTTACTGAAAGCGGCCTTGCTTCTTTCTTTTCTTTGTTAAAGGAAAAATTCGGGTTCAGCATACCGGTAGATGTCTCCGGAGGCCGCGGTAAATTATCGCTGAGCGTGAATTATCAGTCTAATGCGGGCGTAAGTGCGTCTCCCCAGGTTAACGGCAGTCTTGATATTGTTAATGCAAACCTGAAATTAAAAGACTCTGGCGCGGTTATTGAGTCGTTAAACGGTTTACTTAAGTTTGACTTCAGCAGGCTGGCCTGGGAAGATATTCATTTTAAGTATTTAGGCGTTGATTACCGGATATCCGGTACGCTCGTTGATTTTAAGGCGCCGGCAGTGCAGCTTAAATTGGCTTCCCGGGACCTGACGCTGGAATCGGCATTTTCACTCGCCGGCAAGAAAGCCGTTTTTTCCAATCTCTTCGGCCGCTACCTCGATTCAGAATTTTCCCTTTCGGGAGAGGCTGATTTTTCCAGTCCCTCCGCCGCCGTGGTAGATGCCGCGGGTAAATTGAAGATCAACCTTAAGGACATAAAGGGCCCCTTAAAAAAGTTTAAGGCGCAGATGGATAAAATTAATCCTCAGGGCAGCCTCCGGATACAAGGTAAGTTCAGCGGTAATATTAAAGACATCAAATCTTGTTTTATCGAAGCTCAGGCCTCAGCTGATTCATTGAGCCTCTATGGGTTGAAACCCGACAGTTTTAACATGGATTACAGGCAGGATAACGGCATTGCCGAGATCGCGCTGATGCGTTTATCTTTGTATGACGGATACGTTGACCTGGCAGGAAAGATGAACCTTAAATCAGAAAACCTTCCTTATTGGATAAACGCCAATGCGCAGGGCATAAAGATCGAAAAGCTTAAGAACGATACGGGTCTTCGCGATAAGGATATTGCCGGCACTATACAGGCCCAGGTTAAAATAAACGGTTTTTCCAATGACCTGGCCAGGTTGAGCGGCGCGGGCAAGGTTATTGTCACCGACGGTAAACTCTGGCAGTTAAATTTATTTAAAGGGATAGGGGCGCTTCTATTTACCAGCGATTTTACGGATGTCGTATTCAACGAAGGCTCTTGCGGTTTTACGATCCAGGATAAATATATTTCTACCGATAACCTTAACCTAAGAAGCAATCTTACCAATATTTCGGGAGAGGCAAAGATAGGTTTTGACGGCTCACTGGACGCCTCTCTTGATGCGGAGGTTCTGCCGGAAGCGCCTTTGAGCGGTACGGTAAAAGATATTACTACGGCCATTCTCGGGCAGGCCACCAGGATCGGGGTGATCAGGGTTACGGGTAGCCTTAAAGAACCGAAATTTAAGTTTAAGCCCGCTGTAGCCGACATTATTAAAGGCATTAAAAGCCTGTTCTTTAAGGAGTAAAAGAGAAAATTTTTAGGTTTTATCAGCGGGCTATGCTATAATATCAACGTGTTATAACTATCTACAACAAGAGAGGTTAATATGTCTAAGATAGACCTGTCGGTGATTATTCCCGTTTATAACGAAGCGAGCCTGCTCAACGTCCTTTATGAACGGACAACCGTTGTTTTGAAAAAAATAGGCTTGGAATACGAAATTATTTTTATTGATGACGGATCCAAGGATGGCTCTGAAGAGATCCTCAAGAAATTGGCAGCGCAAGATGTATTTGTTAACATATTTTCATTTCCCCTGAATCAAGGCCA
>CAIRWO010000096.1 GCA_903882345.1 Candidatus Omnitrophota bacterium
CCATCGTCTAGCCTGGTCTAGGACGCGTGGTTCTCAGCCACTAAACACCGGTTCAAATCCGGTTGGGGCTACCAAAAAATTTTCTTGCTTTTTGTAACGTATTGTGGTAAAACAAAAAGAAATAAGGAGGATGCTTAATGCGTGAACATTTGGGATTCCTGAAGACGTCCAGTGCGGTGGTAAAGATCGCTGCCTGGATATTTTTATTATTGGGCCTGAGCGGGAGTGCCGCGATATTTTTTGACATCGTTCCCGGGTACCACAGGTGGATGGGGATAGTGATCCTTGCGGTGTATGCGTTTTTCTTTTTCTTTCTTTTTCTGATTGCAAAAATCGCCGATTTACTGGTAAAGATAATTAACGAGATAAAAAAGGAATGAATCCTGGGAGGTAAAAGATGAAACGCCTGATTTTATTTATGGCGGTAGGCTGTTTGTTGTTTTGCGCAGTTACGGGTTGCGAAAAAATCAAACCAAAAAAAACCGAAAAGGCAGAAAAGCCGGCGGCTTCCCAGATTACCGTAAAGGGCACGCTGGCCGCGAAGGTAAACAGCATACCGATCGGGTTGGATGATTTAAACCAGGAAGTAGATGCATATAACGCAATGGTTCCCGCGGATAAGCCGGAAATGAGGATCACGACGCGCGAAAAGAAAATCGAGTACTTAAAGAATGAGATGGTCCGCCGGGTGCTTCTTTATCAGGCCGCCTTAGACAGGGGGCTTGACAGGGGCGAGGATGTTGTCAAGGCGCTGGAGAAAACTAAAATGGACCTTTTAGTAGTTTCATTAATAAAACAGGAAGCCGATAAGATAAGCGTCACTTCAAAGGAAATCGAAGACTACTATAATACTTACAAAGACCAGTTGAAGGAACCGGAAGAAATAAGTATCCGTGAAATTGTCTTGGCTACCGAACAGGAGGCCAAAGACGTCCTGGTCCAGTTACTTCAGGGCGCGGATTTCGCCACGCTGGCAAATGCCCGCTCCACGAGCAAAAGCGCCAAGAACGGCGGCGATTTAGGCTTTGTATCGCTGGCCAAAATTTTTAAGGAGATGGCCAATATTGCCGACACGCTGGAGACAGGCCAGATCAGCAGCGTATTTAAGGGCCCCGACGGGTACTACATTATAAAAGTGGAAGCCAAGCGCGGCGGAAAACAAAAAACGCTTAATGAAATGTGGGACGATATTAAACGCGGCCTGACTTTCCTTAAGCAGCAACAGCAGATAGAAGATATGATCGGTAAACTTTCCCGCCAAGCCAAAATAGAGGTTTACGAAGGAGAGATAAAGTAGATGCGGAAAAAACTGCCTTTAATAATAGGTATAGTCATGGCTTTGATTGCTGCCTACCTGATAAAGGTTTATACCGAGCAACAGCGCCAGGTTATTATTGAAGGCGCAAAGAAAAAGATGGAACAAATACAGGCGGACCAGGTGCCGGTGATGGTGGCAACAAAAGATTTAGCCAAAGGTTCGACTATTGGTAAAGACAGCGTGGGGGTTATCATCGTTCCTGCCCAACACGTGCAGCCTCAGGCAGCCAGTTCTGTAGATAGGATAGCTGGGATGGTTACCCTTGTGCCGATATCGAAAGGCGAACAGATCATCTTAAATAAACTTATGTCGGTCAAGGAAGCTGTTGGCGGCGGTTCGCTGGCCATGTCCACACCGATAGGCAAAAGAGCAATAACGATAGCCGTGGATAGTATCTCTGCCGTAGGCGGAATGATCAGGCCGGGAGATTATGTAGATGTAGTGGCAATGGTCACTGTCCCTGTTACAACCCCGGAAGGTAAACAGGCATCCCAGGCAGCAGTGGTGCCTTTATTCCAGAATACATTAGTCCTCGCTGTAGGCCAGGAAACCGCTGCCCTGCCACAAGCCGGGGAAGGCCGTTCCAAAAAAGAAGCAAGAAGCGAATCTCCGGCAATTACCTTAGCCCTCAGCCCTCAGGAGGCAAACCTGTTAGCCTTTGTTCAGGAGCAGGGTAAGATCCGTTTATCCTTGCGTTCGCCTTCTGACGCTAAGATAGAACCGGTACAGCCGTCAAGCTGGGACAGCTTATTCCAGTATCTGGTGCCGCACGAACCAGGAGAGCAGCCAAAGGTTAAACAAAAAGAAAAACCCGTTGAGCCCGAACCAGGGACATACGTGGAAATATACAGAGGGTTAAATAAAGAGAAAATTCCTCTATCTAAGTAAGGAGCAAGCAAGAATGAAAAAAGTTTTTATTATTATTTCTTTAGTTCTAACAGCTATAATTGCATTGCCTCTTAGGCATTATGCCGCCGACAAGATAGATGAAGAGCTCAGATTATATATGGGCGAAGTTAAGAACATTCCGGTCAACAACCTTGTGCGCATAGTCCTCGGTAATCCGGCGATAGCTGATGTGGTCAATGTGTCCAAAACCGAAATGACGATTAACCCCAAGTCGCCGGGGACGACTACTTTGGTGTTCTGGGATATTTACGGCGAGCAGTCTTATAAATTAATCGTATTCGGCGAGAATATGTTGGAAGCCAAACGCCGGATAGATAATTTATTGGCAAAGCTGGACATGCCGGGAGTTTACACTCAAGCAGAAGAAGAGGAAGCGAAGGTGCTGCTTCTGGGCTCGGTAAAGACCCCCCAGGACCGGGAAAAAATAACGTTGGTCTTAGGCCCTTTAAAAAACAAAACTATTGATTTGCTCGCCGTAAAAGAGCTGGAGACCGCGGTGGAAATTGATGTGCAGGTCTTAGAGCTGGATAAAGACGCAACTAAAACCTTGGGTTTTACGAATCCCCTGTCAAACACGGTTACGCTTACGGAAGTGGGTTCTGAGGGGCTAACTTCTGCTTGGTGGAATAGGGTGTTTAGAGTGGCGGACATTAAGAGAAGCCCGGCCCTTGCTTGGACATTGGACGCCTTAATTGTAGAAGGGAAAGCAAGGGTCCTTTCACGTCCCCGGCTTGCCTGTCAAAGCGGTAAGGAAGCAGAATTATCGGTAGGCGGTGAAAAACCGATTTTTACTACTCAAGTTGCTTCAGCAGGAGGCCAGGGCACGAGCGTAGAGTATAAAGAATATGGGATGAAATTAAAGATAAAACCTACAGTAACCGACGATGGACGTATAAAAATAGCATTAAATATTGATATCAGTGAAATCGGTACGGCAGATACGATAGGTGCTTCTGGCTCTCCGACAGCTAAGGCTTATCCTTTAACCAAACGCACTGTATCCACCGAGCTTTATCTTGATGACGGGCAGACCCTGGCTATTGGCGGGCTGATGAAACAGAAAATAGAGGAAGATGTTACAAAGACTCCATGGTTAGGGGACCTTCCGATCTTGGGGCCCCTCTTCCGGAAGAAATCCACTAAGTCAGGCGGCGGCGCGGGAGAGCGGGGGAATGTCGAGTTATTTATTACGCTTACCCCGAAGATTGTGGGCGCAAAAAGCGACAAGGGTTTTCCTCCCAGGGAGGAGAAAAAAGAAGCAGCTCCCAGTGCCATAAATTTACCCGCTGCCGGCCCGGATACGGAAGAAAATGTGCCTGAAGAAATGAAAAACTATGCCGGCATCATTCAAAAGCGCATTCTCAATACTATGGTTTATCCTCCTGCGGCAAAAGAAGCGGGTTTCCATGGGACGGTAAAATTAAGCCTCCACCTGTCATATTTAGGTCAGCTTATCGATGTCGCGGTTAAAAAATCTTCAGGATATAAGATTCTCGACGATAACGCCGTTGCTTCCACCCGGAAGCTGGGTTCTTATCCGCCGTTCCCCGCCTCAATAGCAAAAAAAGACATCTGGGTAGACATCCCGATAGTTTACCGCTTGGATTAAAAGTGCAAATCAATGGCTAAGACGATTGTAATATTCAGCACAAAAGGCGGCGTAGGCAAAACTTTGATTGCCGCAAACCTTGCCGTGTCCCTGGCAAGGGATCAGGGTAAGCGCGTCTGCCTGTTAGATTTTGACCTTCAGGGAGTCGGGGATATGGCTAGGATGCTGGGCTTAAACCCCGATAAGGCGATCGTGGATATGCTGAGTTCTTTTAAAAACCAGCCCAACGATTTTAAAAAAGAATATTTTTTAACCCGCAGCCCTTTCAAGATAGATTTTATGCCGGCAGTTTTAAAACCACAGCAGCTTCCCCACCTCAACCCTGCTGGGATAAAGGAACTCTTTAGTTTACTGGATAAAGACTACGATTACATAGTTATTGATACGGGCAAGAGCTTCAGCGATGTTTTTATGTCAATTTTAAATCAGGCCAACCTCATCTTTTTAATCATTACCCCCGATGTTCTTTCCGTATACCAGACCAAATGGGCATTCGATATCCTGCAATTCCTGCATTTGCCCATGTCTATGGTGAAGATCATCTTAAACCGGGCGGAATCGCTCTCCAGCATCAGTTGGCAGGAGATCCGGGCAAACCTACCTACGGATATTATTTCTCTTGTGCCGTCGGAAGGAAAGATCGTCGGGCAGGCGATAAACCGCGGTGTGCCGGTTGTAGCAGATAATACCCGCTCAAAGGTCGCTCAGGCGATAAAGAAGCTTGCCGCGGAGCTGAATAAAGACGGCAGCCTGTTTATTGAGCGCCTTAACTTGGATGAATTGCAGCTTAAAGAAGTTGCCCTGGAAACCACCGGTGACTTTTGGAAGAAGCAGGGGTTAACCGAGGAGCTTTCTGAATCCGAGTTCTCAGAAGAAGCGGATGAGATCCAAATACTCAAGCGCCGGATCCACAACCGGCTTATCGAGGAGCTTGACCTTAAGAGGCTGGATTTAAAGGTTTTTTCCGACGCCAAAAGAAACAAGGAATTGAACGACAGGGCAGAGATCCTGGTAGCCAATCTTTTAGCGGAAGAGGCAGGCAGCCTGATTTCTTCGCAGGAGGCCCGCAGTAAAATCGTCAGGGAGATCCTTGATGAGGCGCTAAGGTTAGGGCCGCTGGAAGACCTGCTTGCCGACCCGGAAATTACCGATATTATGGTAAATAATAAAGATGAAGTTTACGTTGAGCGCCGCGGGCGCTTAGAGCTTTCCGATAAAACATTTATTTCCAATATTCAGGTAAAGACCGTCATTGAGCGTATCATCGCCCCTATCGGCAGGCG
Source organism: Candidatus Omnitrophota bacterium (assembly GCA_903882345.1). GTDB lineage: Bacteria > Omnitrophota > Gorgyraeia > Gygaellales > Profunditerraquicolaceae > CAIRWO01. The sequence continues at coordinate 5,120 of CAIRWO010000096.1, forward strand.
TATCGATGAAAGCGTGCCGATGGTGGATGCCCGCCTGCCCGACGGTTCCCGTATTAACGCGATCATCCCTCCTCTGGCGCTTACCGGCCCTGCCCTGACGATAAGGAAATTCCGCAAGGAAAGGTTTAAAATAGATGAATTAGTCTCAATGAACAGCCTAAACAGCGGAATGGCTGAATTTTTGCAAGCCTGCGTAGCATCCCGTAAAAACATAATTGTTTCCGGCGGTACGGGTTCCGGTAAAACAACGATATTAAACCTTTTGTCCGGCTTTATACCCGACGACGAGCGTATTATCACCATTGAAGATGCGGCAGAATTAAGGCTGCACCAGAACCATTGGATAAGGCTGGAATCCCGGCCGGCGAATATAGAAAACAAGGGGGCAATCACGATACGGGATTTATTCCGCAACACCCTGCGTATGCGGCCGGATAGGGTTATCATCGGGGAATGCCGCGGCATTGAAACCTTAGATATGCTCCAGGCGATGAACACCGGCCATGATGGGTCTATGACCACGATCCATGCCAATTCCACGCAGGATGTCCTCTCTAGGCTTGATTCAATGATCCTGATGTCCGGGGTTGAGCTGCCGATAAGGTCGATCCGGGAAATGATCGCTTCGGCAATCGATGTGATCGTGCACACAGCCAGGCTTTCCGACGGCACAAGAAAGATCACCCAGGTCAGCGAGATCACCGGGATGAAAGACGATGTGCATATTGACGTCAGGGACGTTTTTGCTTTCAAGCAGACCGGCGTTGACAAGCAGCACATGGTCTTGGGAAAATTTCAGGCTACCGGCTACATTCCTTCATTTGTTGAAGAGATCAAGGTAAAAGGCTTTGTCCTTTCCGAAGGTATCTTCAAGCCTTGATGAAAATAATAAACCTGACCAAAGGCGTCATCCTGGCGGAGGAAGCCGTTATCGCGGAAACTTTTTTCACCAGGATCCGGGGCCTTTTAGGCAAGAAAGAATTTAGAGCAGGCGATGCCCTAGTGATAAAACCCTGCAACTCCATCCATACCTTTTTTATGCGTTTCCCCATCGATGTTTTATTTAGCGATAAAAACAACAGAATAATTTCCGCAATACCGGCTTTAGCTGCCTTTCGTATAAGCAGGGTGTATTTTAACGCCGCCTATGTTGTTGAACTGCCCGCAGGCGTATTAAAAGCTGCTCCTACAGATATCGGTGATATTTTAGAAATAAAATAACCCCCTTTTTATCTTTGACAACGCTTATCTTTAATGCTATGCTGGCCTTATAAAATGTCCAATCTGAGGTTATTATGGGAGTTATTCATAAATTAAGGCCGGAAGTCAAAGAATTTATCCTTGAGAAAAAGCGTCTTGAGCCGAGTTTAAGCTGTCGGACAATCGCTGCTTTGGTTCTTGATAAATATAAGATAAAACTCTCCAAATCCAGCGCAAATTACCTTTTTAAACAGGCCGGCTTAAGTATGCCTGTAGGAAGAAGGTCAAAGCCGGAATTAAAGGAAGCCCGGCTGGAAAAAACGGATGTTTTGGCGCGCTGCATCAAGGCCAGTTTATTAGACGGAAGCGGTTTTTATCTTGACGGCCAGCTGCATACTATCTGGCGTTCAGCGCAAATTCCCGAAGATTTTTCCGCCCCCGTTTCCAATATAAAGGGTTATATAGAAAATGTGCTGAAGAAAGATCATCCTTGGGTGCTTTTTTTTGCTTCCGGATACGCGTCCCCTACGCAAGAATTGTTTGAATTTATTTTAAGCTTCCGCTCTCCGGAAAAAAGAATTGCGCAATTTATTCTTTATAATAATAAACTCGATGAGTTAGAGAAAATCAACATCGGGGATTATGGAAAACGGCATTTTGTTTTCGGGGTTTGGCCGTGGCAATTTAAAGAATATATTAAGGTAAATACAGCTAGCGGCTTTATCCCATTCCATTTCGCGCCTGGAAAGAGGGAATTTTATATTACTGAAGCAGAAGCTGAATTATTACCGCCCGAAAAAGACAAGGGCGGGGCAGTCAAATTAAGGGGCCTTGCCTTAAAAACCGGCCCGGATAAGAATGTATACCTGACTATTTTAAGCAATTTCACCGCCCAAGAGATAAATTTAAACGAGCTGGCAACTCTTTATCTTAGCCACTGGCCGGATTTAGAAGGGGCCTTGCAGGATTTCAGCGGTAAAATCGAGCAATTTAGGAAAAACCCAGCCGGCCCATAGAAAGCGCTTTCCAACGCGATCTGAAATAGGGTTGACTCAAGGCTATCCTGATGGTATAGTTTAATTGCAATTATTTATATATTATTATTTGTTGCGATGGTCGAAAGAGGGTCGGCCGAGCAAAAGCCACGGAATATGTTCGTAAAAGACTGTCTTCATAATTTTTAAAGGGTCAAATACGAAAAAATGCGTGGATTGCTAACAGCCGGCAGGCTCTTTTGCCGGCTGTTGTATTTTAGGGGCGTAGCAGATGGTTATGCATAGGCAAGAAGAAGCTCAGGCGGTTATCGAATACGCTTTGCTGGTTGCTATCGCAATAATTGCTTTGGTTGGGACGGTAAATTTTGTATCTAAGCTGAATAAGAATAATAATGCGTTTGACAGGCATTTTATGAGTGCCAGTGAGCTTATTATCCACGGCGTTCATCCTTAAAGGAGCCGTATGTTTTTAAAGGGGCAAGCAAGGGGAAAGGCCCAGAGCATTATTGAGTATGCCATGCTTTTTATGATCGTGGTAGCAGCGGTGACCGTAACCTATAAGTACGTCTACCGCTCAATGAATGCGCGCTTGAAACAGGTTCAGGATGAGTTGATTTATCGCAGGCCATGATGGTTAAGAAAGGAGGTGAAGAGGGGATGAGAAAACATTATAGGAAAGGGCA
>CAIRWO010000097.1 GCA_903882345.1 Candidatus Omnitrophota bacterium
AGGGCCTCGTCCAGCTTTTTCTGATTTATCACACCCTTGCTTATCAGGATATCCCCCAGCCGTTTTTGTATCTTTTCCATTTTACCTATCCTCACGGTAATGCCCCGATTAAATAAAATTCCTCTTCGGGCCTTGAATCAACGCGGCCGGCAATAATCTTTTCGCATCCCTCAAGGGTCTGCTCGACCGTCACATAAGCGCCCTTTTTACCCGTGTAAACCTCGCTGACAAAAAACGGCTGTGTAAGGAAATTCTGTAACTTTCTGGCGCGCTCATAAAGGATCCTGTCCGCATGCGATAATTCATCGATACCCACGACCAAAACGATACGCCTTAATTCTTCATACCGTTGTAAGATCCTGACTACCTCCTGCGCAACATCAAAGTGGCGCTTGCCGACAATATCGATATCAAGATTCGCCGAAGACGACAGCAGCGGGTCGATCGCCGGGTAAAGCCCCAGCTGTATGCGCTCGCGGGAAAGCACCAAAACCGAATCCAAAAAACTAAAAATGGCAACGACCGCCGGATCGGTGAGGTCATCGGCAGGCACATATACCGCCTCAATGGAAGTTATCGAGCCGCCTGATTCCTGGGTCCTGATCCGTTCATGAAATTCGCTTACTTCCGCAAGCAGGGTCGGCTGGTAACCCGTTTCAGAAGGCACACGTCCGAGGAGTGTGGAAATCTCCGCCCCTGCCTGGACAAAACGGAAAATATTGTCCACAAAAAGCAGCACATCCTGATTTTTACGCTGGATGGATTCGGCAATTGTGATCCCAGTCATTGCCACGCCAAAGCGCGCGCCCGGAGGTTCGTTCATCTGGCCGAAGACCATCATCGTTTTGGACAAAACATCATGCTTTTCCAATTCAAAGTAAAGTTCGTTGCCTTCGCGGATACGCTCTCCCACGCCGACAAAGACGCAAGCCCCTTGATATTTTTTAACAATATGCTGGATAATCTCCAAAGTCAAAACGCTCTTGCCCAGCCCGGCGCCGCCGAGGATACCGGTTTTACTACCCTTTACCAAAGGCGAAAGTAAATCGATGATCTTGATCCCTGTTTCCATAACCTCGAAATGCTTGCGCAGCGACTTATCCTTACTCAACTTAACCCGCGTGCCCATTTCCGCTTTTCTGATCGATACTTTTTCCGGAGCAGAGATTACCCCTTTTTGGTCAATGGGTTCACCGAGAATATTTATGATCCGGCCGTATAATTTATCACCGACCGGGATCTGGATCGAACCGCTGGACACATCTACTTCCTGGTTACGCTGGAGATTTGTCGTAGAATTAATGGCGATGCAGCGGGCCAGATTCCCCGGCAAATGCTCGGCAATCTCCAGAATTACGTCATTGCCGTCAACCGTTTTGGTAGTAAGCATGGTAAAAATGTTCGGGACGTCTTCGGCTGCCGAAAATTTAACATCTACTACCGGCCCCTGCACGGATACGATCTTTCCTCTTGATTTCAAATCAGCTGGCATATAATAACCTCGCGCTAAAAAGTTCTCTCATATTACGGTCAATCAATTCATGCCGGATACGGAAATACTGCAGCTTGAGCTTTCCGTCCATTTCTTTCAGTTTATGCAGGCTTTCTTCCAGATGCACGTAACGGGCGGCAAACTCCGCCAACCTGCTTAACCCGAAAATATCGTAAAACTTCTGTCCGATCCATAAATATACCAGGTATTCGATGACGTCATCCAAGCGTGATTCCAGGAGTATGTCTTTAGGGACGGAGCCGGATGTTTGCTGCCCGGGCTGCTCGATCAAAGCCGGGGAAAACGGTAAAAACGATACCATCTCCACGCGCTGCACCGTAAAGGAAAGCGGATGTGGATAAACTACCTTGAGATTCCCAAAAGAGCCCTTTAAGGCCTTAGTCATAATATAATCTCTTAGCTGCATTGCCTGGCCGTATCGGTCTTCATCGACTATCCCGGGAAAGGCGATAAAGGGAAGCCCGCTTTCCGCAGCATACATTTTACCCCGCTCGCCGATAACAATAAGCTGTCCCGGCGCCTTCTCCAGTTCTCCTACTGCCTTTGTAACTACCTGCATATTCAGGCCCCCCAAGAGGCCGCTGTCAGAGGTGATTGCTACGACTGCCTGCGGCTTGGCCTGATCAACCAAAAAAGGATGGTCGACCTGCGAGAAATCAATAAATTCAAAAAAACTTTCAATGGTCAGCATGAATTTTTCAAATGCCCTGATTTTTTGTTCTAAGATGCGGTATTGGGAAACGGCGATGTTCTTCAAGACCTCGATCAGAGAAGAAAGTCCACTGTTAAATTCCAAATCCTTCTTTACAACCGACAAAGTTTTCATCTACCTACCCAATTCCCCTTACCTGCTACTATTTAATCAATTCTTCAATGTATCCCTTAAGGGCTGACTCCAATTTTTCTTTGGTGGCTTCGCTCACTTCTTTTGTCTCGCGGACTACGGAAACATATTCGGGAAAATTAGTATTTACATAACGCGGGATTTCCGCCTTGAACCTGCGGATCTGGCCGGTGGATAAATTATCCAGGATACCCTTATTCAGGGCGTAAAGATAGATGATCTGTTCCTCCAGCGGTACGGGATTATTTTTATCCTGTATGATCAACTGGCTTATTGCTTCTCCGCGTTTTAACTTCTTTTCTGCCTCCTTAGAAAGCCCGCTGGTGCGCAGCTGCGTCATCTGCAGCAGCTCTTTATATTGTAAATAGTCCAGCCTTAGGGATTTACTTAAGGCCTTCGTTGCCGGCCACTGCGCCTTATTGCCGATACGCGAAACCGAAAGGCCAAAGTCAATCGCCGGTTTAAACCCTTTATTAAAAAGCGCGGTGGAAAAATAGAGCTGCCCGTCAGTCATGGAAATAAGGTTCGTGGGAATAAACCCCGTAAGGTCGCCCTGAAGGATCTCCACGATCGGCAGGAACGTCATCGAGCCGCCGCCAAGTTCCGGCCGCAGGTAACCGGCGCGTTCCATCATCTGAGAATGGATATAAAAGATATCTCCCGGATAGGCCTCTCTTCCCGGCGCGCGTTCCAGAAGAAGCGAGATCTGCCGGTATACCCAGGCATGTTTAGTAAGGTCGTCCGTAACCAGCAGAACATCGCGGCCTTTATGCATAAAATATTCCCCCAACATGCAGGCGGTATACGGGGCGAGGTATTGTTCGCCCGTAGAAACGGAGGCAATCCCGCTTACTACTATTGTATAATCCATGGCTTCTTTTTCCCGAAGAGTATCCAATACCTTAATCAGGCTGGAATAGGGCTTACCAATGCAACAATAAATACAAACTACGTTTTTACCCTTTTGATTTATTATCGCGTCCATTGCCACCGTAGTTTTACCGGTTAGCCTATCGCCGATTAATAACTGCCTCTGCCCCTTTGCCAGAGGGATTATCGCGTCTATGATCAACGTGCCGGATTCGAGGGTATCCTTTACCGGCACGCGGTCCATAACCCCCGGGGCAACAATAAAAACAGGATATTGATCCTTGGTTTCTATGGGCCCTAAGCCGTCCTGCGGCTGGCAAAGCGCGTCGACAACCCTTCCTACAAAACCGTCGCCAACCGGCAACAGTAAAGACTTACCTTTATTATAGATTTCATCGCCGGCGCGCACAGAGCTGGCATCGCCCAAAACAAGCACCTGCACCTTCTCTTCGGTGAAACCCATCACCAGCCCCGGGACACCATTAGAGAATTCGACGATCTGGCCGTTAATACAAGAAGGCATGCCCTTGGCAATAACGATAAATTTACGCACGGACAG
>CAIRWO010000098.1 GCA_903882345.1 Candidatus Omnitrophota bacterium
AGCAAAGGGCGTATCTATCCAACAGGAAAAAACCGCTTTAGATAATCAGGTTAAAGAATTAAACAGCCGGGCACAGTCGTTGCAAAATCAGGTTCAATTGCAGGAAGCCAAGATCGCCCAGTTGAAGAATGAAAACGGCGTTTATGACGGGCAGCTAATGCAGCTTTCCCAGGCCGTGCAGGATAAAGATAAAATTATTTCTGATTTGGAAAAAGGCCAGCAGGAATACTTAAAGAAACTCGATGAATATTCTATCAAGGTAAGAGATTATGAAGCAAAACTTACTCAAATACAGAATGATAAAGTTGCTCAAGCCGGCCAGTTTGACGAGTTGAGGTCACAGCAAAAATTCCTTCAGAGCCAATTCCAGATGCTTACGACAACGATCCAGGATAAAGACAGATTTATTACAGACCTTACGCAGACTAACCAGCAGCTGTCGATGCGCGTTAAAGAGGCGGAGAATAAGATGGTTTTCCTGCAGTCCGACAAGCTCTCTCTGGAATCCCAGCTCCATGAATTGCAGTTGAGGGAGCAGGACCGCACGGCAAAAGGCGAAGAAGCTAACGCCGCGCTTACGGAAAAGGAAAAGAACATCAAAGAGCTGATCAGCCGGGTTCAGAATTACCAGTTAAGAATGGCAGAGAGCGAAACTACAAAATCGCAGACTCAGGACAAAAATAAAATGTTGTTCAGGGACAACAAATTTCTTAACCGCAAGGTAGATATTTACGGCCGCAGGCTCGCACAGGTAGCGCTTTTAAAAGACAGGTTGCTGAAAGAGAATGCTGTCCTGCATTACAATTTAGGCGTATTTTATATACAGCGGCAGGAATATAATGAGGCCTTAGTCGAGTTTGAAAAAGTCCTTGAGCTTAATCCCAATGATGCCGCGACGCATTATAATTTAGGCCTCATCTACGCAGAGTATATCGGCAACAAGGCTAAGGCGATCTTACATTTTAAGCGCTATCTTTTACTTGACCCTAAAGATAAGGATGTGGATAAGGCAAAAAAATACATCCTTACTTGGGAGACTTGGCAGGATGAAAAAGTTGAACCACATTAATTTAATCGATAAAAGATTTATCCGGACGATTTTCTGCATGGCATTTGTCCTGGCTTTTTCTTCATTTATTTCCTTAGCAGAAGAGCAGGCGCAGATAGAGAATCCGCCGGCAGAGGCGACTACCGCGCCGCCGGCACAGGCGACAGCGCGACCGGCCGAGGCTGCTCAGGCGGCAACACAGCCAGCAAACCCGGCTAAAACAGAACCGGGGCAGCAGCAAAAAAATATGACCCCCGAAGAGCTTTTTAACCAGCCGGTTTCTCTTGACCTGCGCAACATCGATATTTTGGAAGCCTTGAAATACCTGGCTAATAAAGGTAATTTAAATATCGTTTCTACAAAAAACGTTTCCGGCCGGGTTTCCCTTACCCTTAATAATGTGCCGTTAAAAGACGTGTTCGATCTTACGCTTAGGTCAAATGATTTGGCTTATACAAAAATCGGGGATGTATATAATGTAATGAGTCAGGCTGAATATAAAGCTCTTTACGGGAAAAATTTCTATGACCTGCGGCAAGTAAAAGTCTTACGCCTTAAATACGCGCCGCCCGAACAGATGTTTACCATGCTTGAAGCGCTGAAAAGCGAAATCGGCCGCGTGCTGGTGGATCAGGAATCGGGAAATATCCTGATCATGGATACGCCTGAACGCATCGAAGATCTGGAATTGGCGCTTGCGCAGTTTGAGAAACAAAACAACGTAGAAATATTTGTTTTAAAATATGCGAAGGCAAAAGACGTGGAAGAGATACTAAAGACGCGCCTGGATATAAAAAAGGTCGGCTCGGTTAAGGCCGATGAACGCAACAACCAGCTGATTGTGCAGGCATTCGCCGAAAGGATGCAGGAGATCCGGCGCTTGATTGCAGAACTTGATAAGCCGACGAAACAGGTTTTAATCGATACCAAGATCGTGAAGATCGATTTGACCGATGAATTGGATACGGGTATAACATGGGAAGGCTTATTTAACTTAGGCGGTAAGACGACGTATCTCGGTTCCTATCCATTCAGCAACATACCTGCCGGCTCAAGCACGCCTGGTTTTACTACGCGCTCGGCAGTTTTACAAAACTTAGGCGGTAATATCGGCTCTTATCCTTTCAGCGGGACAACGACTAATTTGGCTGCCAGCACAAAAACCGTTCTCGGCCAGGATATGCATGTCGGCCTCATAAGCAGCGATGTTGATTTTGATGCGATGATAAATTACTTAAATACGATAACTACGACGAGGCTGCTTTCTAATCCAAAATTGCTTGTGGTCAATAATCAGGAAGCCAAGATACACGTCGGTAACCGCGAAGCCTACGTTACTGCCACAACAACACAAGGCCAGACCACCAGCACCATTGCCGAAGAAGTAACCTTTGTCGACATCGGCATCCAATTGTCGGTTACCGCCACGATTAATGACGATGGTTTTATCACCATGAAAATCCGTCCGGAGATTTCCAGCGTTGCGCGCACCCTTACTACTCCCACCAATAATAAGATACCGATCATCAATACCTCCCTTGCGGAAACGACCGTAATGATGAAAGACGGGACAACTTTGCTTATCGGCGGTTTACGCAGTGAAAATGATACAGAGTCAATTCAAGGCGTCCCCGGGTTAAGCAAGCTTCCTTTTATCGGTAATATATTCAAAAATTCTGTCGTAACGAAAGAGCGCGTTGAGCTTTTGATCGTGATGACTCCTCATATTGTAAGCGGGATGAGCATGGACGTGGGCAATGATAGGTTCCTGGGAGATAAGGCGGGCAAGGATTATGAAGAATATCCGCCCCTGGCCCCGCGCAAGGACCTCCTGCCGGAGGCGCAGCAGCCGCCGATCGAGCCAAAACCCTACAGGGATTATACCGGTTTTCAGGAAAAACCCGACAACGAACTTTTAATCAAAGGACACAGGTATGAACCAAAATAAAAAAACATTGCACGGGAAAATTTTTCTTTTTATTTGCTTGATAATAATTTTAATTATTTTCGCCGTGGTGGGCATATTTTTCGGGATCAAAGCAGATAAACTATCGTCACAGCTAAAGAGCGAAAAGTCAGGCTGGGAAAAAATCGATAAAGAAAGCCTGGAAATCAAAAATAATTCTAATAAATTAAAAGAAGATAATGCCAAATTGCAGCTTGAGCTGCAACGAGTTGCGCAGGAAAAAGACGCTGCCGCCGCACAGGTAAGGGGCCTGCTTCCTGACAGACAACGGGTGCACGAGCTGGAAGATTCGCTGGCAAAGATCAAAAAAGATATGGATGCGCTCACGCAAGAAAAGCAGGAATTTTTCGAGCGCAGCCTCCTTCTGAAAGGAAAAGTCAAAGACCTTGAAACGATCCAGAAGCAATCAATTAAGGAAAGAGAGCAGCTTAAGCAGGACATTACTAAGGAAAGGGATAAGTCCGGGATAAAAAGCCTTGAACGGGAAAACAATTCGCTAAAGAAAGAAAACAATGATTTGGCTTCTACCTTAGGCCGGATACGTAGCGAGAACGACAAATTAAAACAAAGCAATTCCCAATTAAAAGAAGACTTAGATGCCGCCAACGAAAAGCTGGTAAAATTCAATAAAGATTACAGCGAGGCGGTTAAAAAGAACATTGCGCTTGAACACCGGGTTGCCGAGACGCCGGGAAAATTTGCGGAGATCGCCCGGCAAAATAAGGTATTGATCAGGCAGACCGCGAATATGCATTATAATCTGGGTGTTTTTTATACCAAAGAGAAGGAATATTCTCGTGCCGCAGCGGAATTCGAAAAGTCCATTGAATTAACCCCCGACGATGCCTACTCGCATTTCAACTTAGGTTATATTTACGCGGAATACCTCGTTGACCGGCAAAAGGCAATCGACCATTTCCGTCAGTATTTAAGGCTGGCTAAAAAAGACGATAAGGATGTTGACTGGGTAAAAAATTACATTATTACCTGGCAGACCTGGGAAGGCAAAAAACCACTGGAGTAATAAACAATGAAAATCAAAATTGGAAATAGCCTGTTATTTTTCATTTGTCTTTTGATATTTGGCATTAATTTTGCATCTGCCAAAGAAGCTAAACAGAATCAACAAGCACCTAAGCCGGCACAGAAACAGGCTGCTCCTCAGGCAACGCCGCCAGCGCAGGAACAAAACCCGGCAACGAAAGAGCCGGAATATATCGGTGAATTTTTCGATACTAAAGTCCCCCGTGAAAATTACATTTTTATTAACACTACCTATATGATCTTCAGCGAGCAGGCAGGTTCAGTCAAGACCAAAGAAGAGAGGGAGCAGAAAATCTGGGAGGACTTACTGTTTTCTTACGAGGCGTTCCGCCGCGGCGTTAACGTAACGCAGGAAGAGATTGATACGGAAGTGAGAAAAATCCTTGAGGCGGAAAAGGTGGCATTTGATTTTAAAAAAGACCAGCAGGCATATTCTGATTGGTTGAAAAATAAAACCAACGAACCGGTCGTGCTTTTTGAGAACCAGCTGCGCCACCTCATACAGATGAGGAAGCTTAAGGCGCAGGTGATGGACTCGATGACCCCTGAGGTCAGCGATAAGGAAGCGCACGAAAGGTTCCGGGAAGAAAATAGCAGTTTGAGCGCGGAACTGGCGGCATTCGAAAAAAAGGAAGACGCAGAAGCGTTTTATAAAAAGGCGCGGGCCGACAAGAACCTCTGGGAACAGGAAAAGAAAAACCGGCCCAAAGATTTTAAGCATCCGGGATTTGTCTCGCTTGCCTTTCTCATCGATATCTGGAAGTTCCCGCGGGATGCCTGTTATAAAATGCTGAAAATGAAAAAAGGCGAAATCTACGGTCCTGAGCCGATTTATAAAGGCTATGCGGTTTTCAGGGTTATGGATGCCCGCCCGGCAAACGACGCCAACTACGCAAAGACAAATGTAAAAAATTCCTATTATGACAAAATAAAAAGCAGCAAGAGATATACGGGTTTAGACCAGTGGATTAAGGACCTTAAACAGCAGGCGAATATTAAAATCTATAACAATACCCGGCCTTAAAGTTTAGGCCGGTATGCACTTTCTGTGCAAGGAGGACGGGAAATGAAAGGATTGCTTATTGTAGTATTGGTGTTTGGTTTAATCGTCTCATCCGTGGGATTGGTTATGGCGCTAGATAAAACGGCAAGCCCGGCGTCGATGTCCGACGCTACAAGAAACCAGTTGGCAGCGCAGGCCAAAAATAAATTAGAGAGCCGGCAG
>CAIRWO010000099.1 GCA_903882345.1 Candidatus Omnitrophota bacterium
AACCGATATTATCCGGGCTGCCGAGCACGTCTTTGCTTTAAAGGGATTCCATAAAGCGACTATTCAGGATATCGCCCGCCAGGCGCAGTATGCCACCGGCACAGTCTACCTTTATTTCGTAGACAAAAATTCTCTTTATTTTTCCATTGTCGAGGAAAAAATAAGGGGGCTGCTGCATATTTTAAGGTTAAGGACCAGCCAGGCAAAGGGAGCGGCGCGGGAAAAATTAGAAATTTTTATCTATGAGAGCCTGCGGTTTTTTGAAAAGGACCAGGATTTCTTCCGCATATTTGTCCAGGAAGAAACCCGCTGGTCGATAAAAAGCAGGCTTGCCAAATCGACGATCGTGCAGAAACATAGAGATTTCTTCATCGAACTGATCAAGGAGGCGCAGTCAGAAGGGGTGATCAGGAAGGATGCCGAGGCCAGGCAGATAAGCGACATACTTGAATCTATTATTATTTCTTTTGTTTTGAACTGGTGGCAGGAAGGACAGCAGCCGGAAAAAGACCTGAAGTGGATGGCCGGCGTTATTATGGATCTATTTCTCAGCGGGGTAAAGAAAAGGTAGCCTATGTTCGGGAAAAACAAATCATTCTTAAGTATCCTGGTTTTAATTACGGCGGCTATGTTTTTTAGCCCCTGTGTTTATGCCTCTGAGCCTGTCAACGGGCAAAAAGAGGAGTACCGTCTTATTACGATCAATCAAGGTATAGATCTGGTGTTAAAGAATAGCCGTATGATCAAGGTTGTCCTTCCGGATAATGCCATGTCTTTTCAGGATTCACTCCTTGCGCGCTCAGCGCTGTTGCCTCAACTAAACGCATACGTCAATAAAACATTTAACAGCAATGTCCCGGGCATGATATTTGGCTCTTTGTCGGTAGCGACCGGAGACAGGAATCCCCTGACTTATGGAGTTGACGTTTATCAGACTTTGTTTGATTTCGGAAAGAACCTCTCTAGCTTTAAGGCATCAAGGGAATTATATAAGGCGGCTCAGGCGAATACCGAGAGCGTCAAGCGCCTGGCTACGCTTGAATTCCTTGTCTCGTATTTTGATCTGCTGGAAGCCGAGAAGATGATCCTTGTTTTTGAAAAAGAAATGGAAAGCCTTAACGCTTACCTTAATGACATAGCACAGCTTTATGAACATGGCTCCGCGGTGGAAAACGATCTCCTGCCCGCTAAGGTAAGGCTTGCCGACGCCAAACAGAGATTGATCGCCGCGCGCAATAACGAAGAGATCGCCATTGCCAGATTGAATAATATCCTTGCTCTGTCGCTCAGGACAAAAACCCGGGTACAGGATATTGTTATGGATATCCCGAAGTTTCCCGATATGGACAATGCCTGGAATACCGCCGTAACTTTACGGCCGGAAATTGCTTTTTATGATGACCAAATAAAGGCCTCAAGCCTGACCCAGAAGGCCAGGGCAGTGGAGAATTATCCGGTGGTTTTTGCCGATGCCGGGTATGCTCATCAGCAAAATAAATTCGCCACGCATGAAGATAACTCATCCGTTGAATTAGGGGCGAAAGTCGATCTTTATGACGGCGGAGCGGCTCGCGCGCAATTATTGAAAGAGCGCAGCCGGCAGAGACAGCTTAATGAGCAGAAAGATAAACTCACCGAAGACATAAAATTTGAAATCGAAGATAGTTTTTACGGCTTAGAAAATGCCTGCGAAAAAACGCAGGTTGCCAAAGGCGCCTTGGAACAGGCAGATGAGAATGTGCGGTTCTACCGTATCAAATATAATTCCGGGGTTGCTACTACTACCGACGTATTGGAAGCAATAAGCCTGCAGACAAAAGCCCAGGTGAATTATTGCGCCGATGATTATGAAATGAAACGCAGTTACGCCAAGCTTATGTATTCGATGGGGCTGGATTTGCCCTTGATCTACGAGAAAATGGAGAATAAAAAATGATGAACGTAGAAGACCCTAAAAAACGGAAAGTAATAAAAATTTTAGCGGTGATTGTGGCAGCGGGTTTGCTGGGCGCGGGGATATATATCGTGCATAATTTAAACCGCGAGACTACCGATGACGCATACATCGAAGGAAGGATCCATAGTATTGCCTCTAAGGTCTCCGGGACGGTCTTAAAGGTGAATGTGGATGATAACCAGTTGGTTAAAAAAGGAGACCTGCTGGTAGAAATTGATCCGGTGGATTATATTCTAAAAGTAAAAGAAGCCGCGGCCAATCTGGAAGTGCGCAAAGCCACACTTGAGCAGTCAGTGCGCGACCGCGACCGCGCAGAGGCGCTTTTTAACGGTAAGGTAATACCCAAAGAAAAATATGAATTCGCGCTTACCGCTTATAATCTGGCTAAGGCACAGGTGAGCGCGGCAGAGCAGCAGCTTAATATCAGCCGGCAGAACCTGCGCTATACTAAGGTATATTCTCCGGTTGACGGATACGTGACCAAGAAATCCCTAGAAATCGGCAATCAGATAAGGGTAGAACAGCCGCTGATGGCGATTATCGGGCTGAAAGATCTGTGGCTTACGGCAAATTATAAAGAAACGCAGTTAAAAAACGTAAAAAAAGGCCAACGCGTGTTCATAAAAGTGGATACCTATCCGGGCAAGGTGTTCACGGGCACGGTGGACAGTATTATGGCCGGCACGGGCGCGGCATTCTCGCTCTTTCCTCCGGAAAACGCGCTGGGGAATTACGTCAAAGTCGTGCAGAGGATCCCGATAAAGATCGTATTTGATAAAAATACCGACCAGGATCATGTTTTGCGCATAGGGATGTCTTGCGTGCCCAGCATTATTACCAAGAATGAATAAAGCCAGCAAATGGATCATCGCTTTGGCGGTAGTATTACCGACCCTGCTTGAAATAATCGATACTTCGGTTGTCAATGTCTCTCTTAACCATATCCGCGGAGCCCTTTCAGCGGGAATTGACGAGGCTACTTGGGCAATTACTGCATATTTGGTTTCTAACGCTATCATTATTCCTTTAACCGGTTGGTTAAGCCGGGTTTTCGGCAGGAAACGTTACCTTCTGTTTTCCGTAATCCTCTTTACCGTAAGCTCATTTTTGTGCGGGAGCGCAACTACTCTCTCTGCCCTGATTTTATTCAGGATTATCCAGGGGATAGGGGGAGGTGCGCTTCAGCCGATCTCGCAGGCCATACTCTTTGAGGCATTTCCTCCTGAAGAGTACGGTATGGCTATGGCAATTTTCGGCATCGGTGTCATGGTTGGACCGATCGTAGGTCCAGTTATGGGAGGCTGGATTACGGATAATTGGTCGTGGAACTGGATATTTTATATTAATATACCCATCGGTATTATCTCGGTACTGATGATTATGCTTTTTATCCAGGACCCACCGTATTTGAAACGGATAAGAGAGAAGATTGATTATATGGGCATGGCCTTGATCGTAGTGGGGATCGGATGTTTGCAGGTTGTTTTAGATAAGGGGCAGCGCGAAGATTGGTTTTCTTCTGCCTTTATCACGCGGCTCGCCATAATATCCGTAGTTTGCCTTACTGTTTTTGTTTTCTGGGAATTGCGTAGGCGGGAGCCTATTTTGAATTTACGGGAATTTAAGGATGTGTCTTTTTCCAGCGCCAATGTAATTCAGTGCGTTTCATTCTTTGTGCTTTTTGGCAGTATCCTTTTGCTGCCTCTGTTTGTGCAGCAGCTTTTGGGTTATAATGCGTTCTTGGCCGGTATGGCGCTTGCCCCTGGAGGCATAGCCACTTTATTTTCTATGCCTATTGCCGCGAAGTTGATACAGAAAGTTAATCCTAAAGCAGTATTAGCCACGGGCCTGCTTATGGCAGCCTATTCGATTTATACAATGTCTCGTTTTAATCTTTATATTGATTTTGAGACTGTAGCCTTTTCAAGAATTCTTATGGGTTTCGGTATGGGGTTAATTTTTGTGCCTTTAGCCAGCATGGCCTTCAGCACTATAAAAAAAGAGGAAATGGGGAATGCTACCAGCATATTTAATCTTCTGAGGAATATCTCTGGAAGTTTCGGTATCGCGATCATGACTACTCTGCTTGCCAGAAGGGCGCAGTTCCATCAGTTCCGCCTTTCCGAGCAGCTTAATCCCTTTGATCAGCGCTACCAATTAGGCCTGAATAAGGCGGTGGCTGTTTTAAATTATAAAACTGGGGAAGGAAGCATTTCAGCAGCTAACGGCGTTATCTATCAGCAGTTAGTTAGGCAATCTAACCTGTTTTCTTTTACTGATGTCTTTTACTTCTCTACGTTGCTTATACTTTGTATCGTCCCGGTGGTATTCCTGCTCAAAAGGCCGAAAAACCTGGGTAAACCGATAGCAATTCATTGATTATTTGATCCCGTCATTTTTTTCTGAAACTTTTTCGTAACTTACATTGTCTCTAACCTCCCGATAAAGAAACGAGTTGATAAATAGCCTTCTCGATAGCCGGTTTTGTAGTTGAAAGTTAGATTATTGGCGCTATAATAGTTATAATTCGACCCTGAAGAATTGCGGTGAGTTTTCCAAAAGATTAAGGAGGAGTTATGAATCTTATTTCTATAATTATACTAGTCGCAATAGGAATAATTATATTGCTGGTGTGGAAGATAAAGACAGTTAAAGTAAACCGTTTGTCAGAAACAAAACAACAGAAAGAATCTTTGGAGTTAAAAGAAAGAAAAGAGCTTCGGACAGAAGAAAGAATTATTAAACAAATAGAGGAAAGAAGATACCAGGAGGAAGCTAAAGAGACGGATCATAAGGCTAAGATAGAAAGTGATCTCAGGGAAGCGGAATTAAGACGTAAGATACAGGAGAGGAAAGACCGAGAGGCAGACGAAGAGAAGCGTAAAATAGAAGAGAATAAAAAAACTGAATAATATGGTGTTGGACTT
Source organism: Candidatus Omnitrophota bacterium (assembly GCA_903882345.1). Classification (GTDB taxonomy): domain Bacteria; phylum Omnitrophota; class Gorgyraeia; order Gygaellales; family Profunditerraquicolaceae; genus CAIRWO01. The sequence continues at coordinate 4,885 of CAIRWO010000099.1, forward strand.
ATCCAAAAAAAGATCTAGATTGAGGATTATTATTCCGGCTTATCCGGCGTTTAATATCTATTCTCATATCGCTCACAAGACTACGGCTTTGGGGCCGGTATGTGTTGCCAGCGCTGCGCGTGAAATGCAGGGCTGGGATGTCGAGGTCATAGATGAGAATAATCTGCGAAAATATGGGCCGAGAAGCGATTCGCTTGGGGCCGACCATGAATTTTTGCAAGGCTTAAGGCCCGCGGATGTGGTTGGATTTTATGGCGGACTGACAAGCACCATACCCAGGCTCTACGAAATAGCCCGTTTTTATAAAGATAAAGGGATCGTCACTATCGCCGGGGGGCAGCATTTTATTGAAGATAATATAGCCGAGGCATTGCATTCCGGTATTGACTATGTGGTTATCGGCGAAGGAGAAGAAACCATTAGAGAGCTCCTGCAGGTTATAGAAGGTAAATTAGACGTGGATAAAGTGAAAGGCATTGCCTATTTAAATAATGGCCGGGTTATAGTTACTCCTAAAAGAGAGCCCCTGACTGATTTTGAAAAGTTCCCCTTGCCGGATTTCTCCTTAGTACGTTATGCTAAGATTAAAATTTATCCTGTTGAAAGGATACGGGGCTGCGGTATGGATTGCGAGTTTTGCACTGTAAAAGGAAAGCCCCGGCATGCTCCGCCCGAGAGGCTTCTTGCGCAGATCAGCTTTCTTCTGGAGACGCAGGAGGCCAGGCATTTTTTTGTTGTGGATGACCTTTTTGGGCAGCAACGGGAAGAAACAATCAGGTTTTGTAATATGCTCAGGGATTATCAAAAAAAAATTGGCGTACGACTGGATATAACCGCTCAGATCAGGCTGGATAAATCTAAAGACCATGAACTTCTTTCTGCTATGCGCCAAGCAGG
>CAIRWO010000100.1 GCA_903882345.1 Candidatus Omnitrophota bacterium
TATAAAAAACCTCTTGAGCAATTGCGCAACGTCTTTAAAATGCCGTCCTTTTGTTAAGTTGATCGCGGTAACATTCCTCATCTTTAACGGTTTCATGCTCGCCTCCGCCTTCACGCTCTATGTCATTGTCTATTATGTTTATGGCGGCGATTGGGGAAAAGGCGGCACATTGCTTGGTTGGTTTGGAACGGCAAGTTCGCTTTGCACTTTAATCGCCATCTCCTTAACTACCTGGATCTCCACAAAGCTAGGGAAGCGGAAAGCCTTTTTAATCGCCATGTGTCTTGCTATTTTGGGTTATGCTCTTAAATGGATAGGCTATAATCCGCACTATCCATATTTACTGATGATCGCTGTTCCATTCCTGGCATTTCATTTGGGAGCGCTCTTCACCATGGTTCCCTCCATGGTCGCTGATGTGTGCGACCTGGACGAACTGCAGACCGGCACCCGCAGAGAAGGGATGTTTAGCGGTATTTACTGGTGGATACAAAAACTCGGACAGGCAGGTGCTTCGGTCCTCTCCGGGGTCCTCCTGAATGTGACCGGTTTCAATGTTGTTTTAGGCGCCAATCAGGCGACCAGCGCTTTATTCTGGATGAGAGTATGCGATATCGGCATCCCGATTGTGTCCACTATAATTGCTATTTTTATTATCATGACTTTTGATATCTCGGAAGCTAAGGCATATGAGATCCGTGCGCAGGTAGAGCGGCGAAGATTAGAAAGACGGGAAAAAGAAATACAGGTAGAAGAAGAAAGGCGAAAAGGGGAAAGACGGAAAGAATGAAACATAAAAGATTAACAAATCTGGTTTTTACTTTTGGTTTTAGCTTTTGCCTGCTGGCAGTTACGGTTTGCGGCTTGCATGCCGAAGAAAACAAACCTACTTCCAGAGACCTTATCGCTAAGGCCTGGGAGGCGCACGGCAAGAGGGATACCGAGTTAACCTTTAAATATACCCAGCAGTGCATTGACCTTTATAAAGATGAGGCGGAGAGAGAGCAGGCCTTTTTGAAAGAAATGCCCAAAGACAAAGATGAAATTGAGGCTGTGCCTGTTTTAAATGACGTAGCCACAGCTTATTTTATCCAGGCGGAGAGTTTAATGCAGCAAGGCAAGACCCAGGAGGCAAAGAAGGCATTCCAGTTGATTATCGACAAGTATCCTTTTGCGCAGGCCTGGGATCAGCGCGGCTGGTACTGGCAGATTGCCGAGACCTCCAAGAAAAGCATAAGCAAGATGGAAACCGGCTCTATTGAAATAGAGGAAAAGAAAAAAGAGGTAAGCCAGTTGGTAACCGGCATCAAACTCTACGATCCGGGTAAAGAAGACTTTGTAGATTATGCGAAATACGGGGAATTTAGCAATATGGGGACTAAGGATTATAAATATATTGTGCGCGACCAGGAGGGCCTAAGCCAGGCAGTAGGCGAGGGGATTTATCCGAATACCAATTCGGTCAAATGGGACCCTGCCTTTCGCCAAGCTATGAAAGATAAAAGGCTGGCAGGCAGCCACTGGGATTTTATGCATTCCCCGGATTTAGAAGCGGCATTCTTTAAATGGGCGACGGCACCGGAACCGCAAGGGATTAAGATGTTTTACGAAGGCCTGATTTTAGAGAAGGCTGGCCTGATTAAACATGCCATCAAATGCTATTATGCCATTGTAGTGCATTATCCCGGCAGCTACGGTATCACCTATTTTAAGACTCCCTGGTATGTGGGCCAGGCAGCGTTAGCTAAGATTCAATTTCTCCTGCGCCGTAACCCGCAGTTGGGCTATAAACTGGTGGATGCAGAAATCCGCATTATCAACGGTTTTGATAAAGAAGTACATAATGATATAGTGGTTACCAACCCCGGAAGGTTCGTGAAAAGCGGGATTCTGGATAAATTAAAATCCCGGCCTTCGGCAGATACCCTAAGCATCAAGAGGCGCTTGGGCAAGGGCAAGGTGCATCTGGTGCAGTATGAAAACGGAGACTGGCAGCTTATGGTTGAAGACAAGCCTTATGTGATTCAGGGCATTACCTATACGCCGACGAAAGTGGGGGAATCTCCGGACGATGGCACGCTGAGCAACTGGATGTATTCGGACTTAAACCATAATGGTAAGATTGACGGCCCCTACGATTCTTTCGTGGATAAGAACAGGAATAACCTCCAGGACGCGGATGAGCCTACGGTAGGAGATTTTCAGTTGATGAAAGAGATGGGAGTAAATACCATCCGGGTTTACCATCAGCCGTTTGCGATAAATAAAGAATTGCTGCGCCAGCTTTATAACGATTACGGCATCAGGGTAATCATGGGTGATTTTTTAGGTAAATATACCCTGGGTTCAGGGGCAGCCTGGAATCCGGGGA
>CAIRWO010000101.1 GCA_903882345.1 Candidatus Omnitrophota bacterium
TTCAACGGTGTCAAATTCAAGCGCTCCCTGCTCAATGCGGAATTTGTTCAAACGCTCTGCTGCTTCATCCTGCAACTCTAATTGCTCTTTGAGACCGGGTACGCGCTCAACCGATACGGGAACGCTGGTTTTACTTTCAATCCAATTTCCGATTTCTTCATAGATAAGTTTTGCTTTATTGCGGATGAGTGCACGATAAATAATGCCTGGGGCAATTGCTCCGTCAGGTAAAACACTGAATTCGATAACCAGAGCGCTATGATCCACCTCGGGCATTAAAGAGGTAAGCTCAGTTGACAAGCGATTCGGAAAAAGAGGAAAAACATCAATACCAGTATAAACCGATGTCCCGTTACGCGCGGCGTAGATATCGGTTTGAGAGTTTTTCGGTACAAACAAATCTACGTCGGCAATAGCAACCTTGACTATGATCTCATCGCTTGTGCCGCGAACGCAATATTCTACCTGATCAAGATCCAAGGATTCCACGTTATCGATCGATGACCAGAGAAGCCCGCGAAGATCTCTAGCCCCGTCCTGTGTGGTATCTAAGAGTTTCCTTGGATCAAGGGAGTTAATTTCATCTATTACGGTTTTCGCGGGGGTAAAATCAAAACCATATTGCTCTATCGCAGTAAGCGCAATCTTATGAAGGTCAATGTTTTGATAATTAGACATGAGAACGCAATTCCCTCTACAATTGTTTAATATCCCATTTTCTCTTTTCTGAAAATATTGTAATAACCTGATAATTTAGCCCGAAATCTAATTGGAACAAATAAACGGGTATAGCCAAAAGAAATAAAAACCGATTGCAAATATGAATACCGCTATAATTATTTTTGCACTGGTTCCGCAACATATTTTGTTATCCATAACTGTTTATTGTACCTTGACAATGCCGAATTTTCAAGTATACTGAAATGATTCCGAACGAATTTCTAATCTAAAAATTAAAGGAGTAAATTAGCATGAGAAAACAATGTGTTTTATGCGGCAAAGGGGCAATGTCGGGAAAAAGCCTTGTGCGCAAGGGCTTGGCAAAGAAAAAAGGCGGCACCGGCTCTAAAGTCAGCCGTGCCAACAAGCGCAAATTTTTACCTAACCTGCAAAAAATGCGTATCTTGATTGACGGCCATCCCAAGAAAGTTTATGTCTGCACCAGATGCATCAAAAAAGGTAGAATAGTTAAAGCTTAAACCTCTCACTTACAGAATAAATCCTCTACCTCAAGTAGTATACTGTTATTATCCTGCCAAGTGTCAAAGCGGGGAGTAAAAACCAAATCAAAGGCCGCTGCGTTCATCAGGCTGTCTCTTAAAGCTGCTTTGCCAAAACCGATCGCCTGATAAGTAAGCCTGCCGTCACTTACCCAGAATTTTATCGTCTCTCTACCCAGCATTTGCGGGCTGCCTTTGAGCGTAAGGTTGCGGCTGATAAATAAAGGCTCGGGGTTACCTGTGCCAAACGGCTCTAAGGCCTGAAGCTGGCCGATCAACTCTTCAGTCAAATCGCTTAAGCCCAATTCCATATCTATTTCCAGGCTGGGAAGCAGATCCTCTAGCTGTAATTTTTCCTTCGCGAAATTATTGATCTTTTCCCTAAAAACCTGCACCTTATCCCGGTGAATATTCAGGCCTACCGCGTGAGCATGCCCGCCGAAAGCATGCAAGAATTCCCGGCATTCCACAAGCGCCTGGAATAAATGGAAATTTTTTATCGAGCGGCCGGAACCCTTGCAAATGCCGTCCACCAAAGAAATAATGATCGCCGGCCGGTAAAACCTGTCGGCGATCTTTGAAGCGACGATCCCCAGAACCCCCTGGTGCCAGCCTTCGCTTGCCACAACGATGACCTTATGGTCCTTGAAGTTGACTTCCTTTTCGATCAACTTAAAAGCCTGGTCTAAAATTTCAGCTTCGATTTTTTGGCGGTCACGGTTAAATTTTTCCAGGGCCTTAGCCAGTTCACCCGCCTCGCCATCGTCTTTTGTAGTCAAAAGGCTTAAGGCGATCTCTCCCGTATCCATGCGGCCGCTGGCATTTATCCGCGGCCCCAATATGTAAGCCACATAAGTAGAATTTATTTTTTTGTTTTTTATCCTGCTGTTTTCGATCAGCGCCTTAAGGCCGGGCCTGCTGGTCACGGAAAGTCCGGCTAGCCCGAATTTGGCAATGATGCGGTTTTCACCTGTGAGTGGAACAACATCGGCGATCGTGCCCAAAGAAACGATATCCAGATCATCACTTAGATCGGAAGCAGTAAGCGCCTGACAGAGTTTATATGCTACGCCTACGCCGGCAAGCTCGCGAAATTTATAACCGCAACCCTTAATCTTAGGATTGATCATCGCCGAGGCATCCGGCAGCTGAGAGCTTGCCGGTTCATGATGGTCGGTGATAATCACCTCGATGCCTGCCGCGCGCAATTCTTTTACCTGCTGGATACCGGAAGTGCCGCAATCTACGGTGATCAAAAGCTTGATCCCTTTTTCTTTGGCTGTATGCAGGATATTCTTGGTTAAGCCGTACCCCTCCTTTATGCGGTGCGGCAAATAATGTAAAGCGCTGATGCCGATCTTAGAAAGCGTATTTTTCAGCAAGGCTACAGAGGTTATACCATCAACGTCGTAATCTCCGAAAACCATTACTTTATCTTTATTCTTAGCAGCCTGCCTGATAAGCTTGACGGCCTTATGCATATCGCTGAA
>CAIRWO010000102.1 GCA_903882345.1 Candidatus Omnitrophota bacterium
CATGAAATCCCCTATTTCAGGGGCTGGCCTGGGTAATTTTGATCTTAGATTCACGCGCTATGCGCACAATTCTTACTTAGAGATCTGGGCAGAAATGGGGATCCTGGGATTGATCAGTTTCCTGTGGCTGGTTTTTGTCTCTTTCGCCGCATGCCTACAGAATTTGAGAGCGCAGCCTTCCGCTAGCCGCGATCATACGAGCGTAGGGCTTTTAGTCTCAAGCGCGGCATTTCTCATAGATAACCTGATCAATTTTACTTTTTTCCTTCCCGAGGTAGCGCTGGTCTGGTGGGTAATCATGGGATTAATGATCTCACGGGACGATTAATCGCTTGTCTTCTTTTAGCTTCAGTAAAGCCTCATAAAGACAGGTCGTAGTGGCGGTCATTTTTTCAACAGCGAAATCAGCGCCTAAAGAATCCCTGCCCCTTTCGCCGATCAGTTCTCGCTGCTTTGAGTCTTTTAATAAGGCTATTGTTTTTTCTGCCATTACCGATATATTATGCGGCTCAACCAAGAAACCCGTATCCCCGTTGGAAATTATCTCCCTAACGCCGCCGGTATCTGTAACTACTGCCGGCAGGCCAGCAGCCATTGCCTCTAAGAGAGAAATGGGCATGCCTTCCCAGAGCGAAGTCAAGACGAATATATCAATGGAATGCAAAAACTTAGCGATATCCCTGCGCCAGCCAAGGAGAATGACTTGCTTTTCCAGCTTTAATTTAGAAATTGCGGCTTCAGTTTTCCGGCGTAAAATCCCATCGCCTGCCAATATGAACTTCGTTCCCGGGCAGGCTTGATTTACCAAAGAAGCAATACGGATGAAATCAAGCGGCGACTTCTGAGGCTTCAGGCAGGCTATTGAACCCACAACTAACTCATCGGATGCTATCCCCAGCTCTTCCCGTATGCCTTTATTGGCCGGCCGGAAATCCTGATAATCAATACCGTAGTTAATCAACGCATATTTACCGGGGAGGCCTATACCGTTGGCCAACCCGCTCTTAAGATCGCATCCGGAAACGACGATTATCTTATCGCTTAAGCCGGCGCATAGCCGCTCGAGCATAATAAAAATTATTTTTGTAAACGCTGGTTGAAAATCGTTAAAAGACCAACCATGGACCGTATGTATAACTATTCTTACGCGGGCCAATTTTGCCGCCAGCCTTCCCAAAATCCCGGCCTTCGAACTATGGGTATGCACGATATCGATATTATTTTTCCGGATGAAAAAATATAACTCGATAAACGCCAAAAGATCCTTAATGAAGTTTAGCGGCCGTTCTAAAAATAACGAAGGCTCTATCTTCAGGCCCTTAATGGATAAGGCGTCTTCAAAAAGCTGGCCTTTTTTAGCAGTAAATAAAAACAACCTGTATCTATCCTTATCCAGGCGGCAGATAAGGCTCAGTAATTGCTTCTGGGCACCCCCCAATTCTAGCTTGGTAATAACGTAAAGAATGTTGATTTTGGATTTATCCACTGATCAAGGTAGGAAATTATTGTTTTTTGTCTAGTTCCAATAATTCGCTTATGGTCACAAAACGGTAGCCTTTTTCTCTTAGTTTTTCGATCAGCCTCGGAAGGGTCTTGGTTGTCTGTTTACGGTTACCCCCTTCTATCTTAAAGGCGCCGCCGGCATCATGGAAGAGCACGATATCCCCCGGCCGGACATTGTTAAGGATGTACCTTCTTATTTGCTTATCGTGAAACCTGACCCAATCCTTGGAACTCAACGACCAGAGGATGATCTTATAGCCGAGGCCGCTGATTTCGCGTTTCTCTTTGGCAGTAAGCCAGGCCTTGGGCGGCCGGAATAATTTGGTGGTTTTACCGGTAACATCCTTTATCACTGCCTCTGTATCTTTTATTTCTTTCTCCAGGTATCCCGGAGGAGAAAATAATAAAACAGCGTGGTGAAAAGTATGTATACCCACATCATGGCCTTCAGCAGTAATGCGTTTTGCCACGTCGGGATATTTTTCTACATATTTGCCGATCATGAAAAAGGTCGCCTTTACTCCAGACTCTTTAAGCTCATCGAGGATCAAGGGAGTCCATTTAGGCGATGGCCCGTCGTCAAAGGTAAGCGCGATCACTTTTTCGTCTGTTTTAGCGCGGTAAAAAGTTCCGCTGCGTACGAATACCGCCTGATCAACAAATATGGAAAAACCCGCAAACAAAAAAATTGCGGCGACCAAAAAGATGGTTATATTCAGGATTAGTTTCTTACCGCTACATTTCATAATCGTTCCCTTTTTGATATTGCAGCCTTTTAGTCATTAGCGAAGGCGATTTTCTTGATTTTATCATAAAAAACCGACCGACTCAAGCGAGTTAGTAAAAATACGCGCCAGATTACCGAGAATAGTCTGGTACGCCTCGCAAGGAGTCCAGCAATTTGGACAGGAGGATTTTAGTATTTCTTTTTGCAGCTGCCGGCAGGCCGCAAGCTGCCAGACGGGCCGCAAATCAAAGCCGAGCTCCTTCAAATTAGCGATAACCTTATTGTAACTCACGCAGGGATAGACATTCCATGCCGGGTCGATAAAACAGGACGCAGACAAGGCACGACAGTGAAGCGGCGTCTTTGCGGTATTTAGAAACTGTTTTAATCTTGATTGATAAACACTCTCAAGAAACAAAGTTATATTACCGGCCTTCCTCTTTTGGCCTAAAAAAGAACCAAGCAACGCGCTTATCCTGTCTTTTTCCTTAAATGCCCAGCTGGCGTCCAGGCAAGCTTCATTTTGGTAATAGAGCTCCGACACCTGCGCTAAATTGATATGGAATTCATCGAGTCCGATATCCGGCACTGCCTTTTTCACTGCCTTGACCGTATCAAAAAACTTATCGAAATTATATTTGCTTAATGTATACCCGAGGTATGGTTTAAAGCTTGCCGAAGCCATCGACCTTAAGCCCCTGAAGGTCTCAATCGCCTTATCCCATGAACCGGGAATCCCCCGCAGCCATTCATGGGTTTCTTTCGGGCCGTCAAGGCTTACGGTTATAAAAAGTTTTTTTGGCTTATATCTGCCCAGCCTTTCCACAAAAGAAAGCACCCTATCGGTAAAAAAACCGGTAGTAGCGAAATCCAGCAAAACCAGATTATCTAATTTTGTATAAATAATATCGGCGACCTCATTGATGTCTTCCCGCAGGAATATCTCGCCTCCCCCCAGATTAAGCCAAGAAATATAATTGTTCTTCAAGAAAAACTCTTCGATCTCCGGCAGCGTCATCTCTGCCTCACCCGGACCCCTGGCCCAGATGTTGCATATCTTACATTTATAATTACACTTGTAGGTAAGGATAAAACTTAACCTATAGGGCAGGGAAAGCCTGAAAAAATTTGACTGAATTATTTTTTTTGCCAGCTGATAATAAGCGCTCATCTGTTCTAACCTCTACTGGAACCTTTTACTCACTTGCCGTGACTCATATTCACCACAGTTTTTACAGATACCGCTGAACTTGCGCTGCCTATGTTCTCTCCTAAGCCGGCGCATCCGCTGGCCGTTCCAGATATCAACGAGCTTTTGTTCATTAGCGTTGCCGTAAAACATCCGGCCGTCATAATCCGCGCAACAGACAGTAACCTTGCCGTCCCATAACACTACGGCTATCCCCCGCCAGAGCTCCCGGCAGGGGCTCTTTCTTTCCATTGCCGTAAATACGGGGATAACCTGCACCCGGTCAACCAGCGGTTTCCATTCGGAAAAAAACCGCTCCACCTCCTGTTCGGTATCCTCAAAGATAACCATAGAAATATCGATTTTTAAGCTGCTCTTTTTTGCGTCGCGGATTTTTTTAAGCAAGAGGATATTATTTTTTATCGCGGAATACTCCACTCCCCGGATTGCGGTATATGTGCTGCCGACGCCGTCAACGGAAAAAGTTATTCTCTCCAGGCCCGAATCAATAATCTTATTGCACATCTGGTCATTCAACAGCGTAGCGTTGGAAGTCAACATTACCCTGATGCCCTTGTTTGAGGCGTATTTGACCATTTCAAAGATCTCCTTATGCAGGAACGGCTCGCCCCATTGGAACGGCAGAATAAATTCAATCCGGGGATTCTCGTCGATAATTTTTTTAAACAGGCCAAGGCTCATAAACCCCTTCTCCCGCTGCATGCTGCCGCTGACCGGGCACATTTTGCATTTTATGTTACAATGGTTTGTAACCTCAAGGTTTACGGTGGTCAATTTATATCCGCGCTCAAGTCCCAGCCGGAAAAAAAGTTCGTTTAGAGCGGCATTTATAACGGAACCGATCGTCGGCATTTTTATCTGCAGTAATTCGCTGACGTCGGGTTTACCCAGATAATACTTTGCCGCAATACCGACAAGGAACCGTGTTATCCTATTCTCTGCCCGGGAAAATATTTTCATCGGTTAAAGAAAAACCTCCCCATATTCCTGCGGCCGATGCGCAGGGTATCGCCAAAGGATAGACCTTCGCTCTTGATCAGGTTATAGGCGTAGCCAGCCAAAAATGCAAAATCAAAGAAGATATTTGGCCGGATGCCGATGATTTTTTTGACCAACGGGAATAAACGCGGAAATTTTACGGCATAAAAAAACAATTTCTGCAGGTTCGCAAGCCTGTTTTTATGGGAGGAAGAAATCATACCTGCTTTAAAAAATGACGGCTGAGCTTTGGATGGCGTATCTTCGATAAGATTAGATCTCAACGCGTGATCGGCAAGTTCAGTCCCGGGATAAGGGTAATAGAGAGAACTCCAGGGAAAATCGGTCTTGATCTTCTGATTTAGCTCGACTGTCTTATAGGCATCTTTGAGCGATTCACCCGGTAGATTAAGCATATTAAAGGTACGAAAACGCAGGCCGTATTTTTTAAGTAACGCGGCGGTTTCGACGATTTGCGCGTCGGTAATTTTTTTGTTCAGCAGGCTATTGCGCAGGGCTTCGCTGCCGGTCTCGACACCAAAGAAGACGCTGCTGCAGCCGGCTTCTTTAAGCCGGCTGATCAATTTTTCGTCAACAGAATCTACCCGGATCATACACACGAAAGGAAGTTTCACCAGCTTCGCGTAGCTGTCCAAAAAATCCAATACCCATTTTTTATCAAGAGCGAAGGTATCATCCTGCATATATATTGACTTCGGGCCAAACCTTGTCTTGATCTCTTTGATCTCTTCAATAACGTTACCTACGCTCCTCAAGCGGAACGCCTCGCCTTTGTCTTTATAAAGCCTGCGGAAGGCATGGTTAAAACAAAACGAACAGCTGAAAGGACACCCCCTGCCGGCAATCACGTGTGCCTGGCCTGTTTTCATAAACGGATATTTGGCGATGTAGAGTTTTCTGTCGGGAAACGGCAGAGAGTCTAAATCGGCGACCAGGGGTCGGACGTCTTTTTTAATGATGCCTTTGCCGTCTTTGACCCAGCAATTGAACACTGAAAAGTCTTCATTCCTATCCACCCGGTCAGCCAATTCAAGCATTGTCTCTTCCGCCTCCCCCCTACAGATTATATCAACACAATCCTCACTGATGATTTCCGGAAAAAAAGTGGGGTGATAGGCGCCAAAAATGATCTTTGTATTAATAAATTTCTTTATCGCGTGCGCTGTTTCTACGGCGCGGATGTGCATTCCGGTAGTTACCGGAAAAGCGGTAAGATCCGGAGCAAAATCCAATAGCCCTTTAACCAGGTTTTTGTCCGATCTCTCGATAAAAACTTCGACCCTATGCCCGCCTCTTTTTAAGACGGAAGCTATGTACATTACGCCCAGATATTCCCAATATATGTCCTGCACTATTGCGATCTTTGCCACTATCGCCCCTTTTACTAAGTTACCTCTTTTTTATTGGTCCGGCGCAGCGCCTTGGCCATGCGCTCGTATGCCTCTTGAGCAGTCTTACCCTCTGTAAGATGCTCAAAACAAACCGCGGCAAACCCCCGGCGGTTCTTGATCTTGAATATTGCCACCTTCAAGTGGCCGATCTTCGTTTCCATGGTTATCCTCTAACGTTTTCTGAGATTAGACTCTATTTTACTGCAAAACCGGAGATTGGGCAATGCGAAATTTATTGCCTAAACCCTTGGTTAATGATAAAGTAATTAGATCATGAATTACAATCATGCTTTATTCTTAAACCCTTATATCGAAAGCAGCGCTACCAGCACAATGATGCTCTTCCCTCCTACGGGGCTGGAATATGTAGCTACGAGTGCTGAGGGGCTAGCCGGCAAAATTACCCTTCTGGATCTAAGACAGGAAAAAGAGTTGAGCGAGCCGGATAAATTACTGGCCTTCATCAACAGTAATAAGGTGGATATTATTTGCGTCAGCATCGGCTGGGACCGCCAGTTTGAAGAAATCTGCCAGCTGCTTAACCGTATGCCGGAAGGCATACCTTTGGTTGTGGGCGGTTATAAGGCTACGGAAAAGGTAAATGAACTTTTTAATCTCTGCCCTAAGATCAAGATCATTGTGCGCGGTGAAGGAGAAGAAACAATAAGGGAAATACTAAAAGGTCTGCCGCTGGAAAATATCCTGGGTATTTCATACAGGCAAGGCGCAGAGATACGGCATAATCCAAACCGGCCATTCCCCGATGTAGACAGCCTCGCCTGCCCGGACCGTTCCTTAAGGCGTAATGAATATACGCTGGAGCTAAACGGCATCGACGTCGCAAATTTAAGCTTTGATTCGATATTAAGCGCCAGGGGCTGTCCCTTCGATTGTAAATTCTGCACTTTCAGCCTGAATCCGCTCGGCCAAAAAAGAAACTACGCGGCGCGCAGCGTGGATTCCGTAATTAACGAAATTAAAAGCATCAAGGCCAAGGTAATACTTTTTAGCGATGATAACCTATTCGCGAATCCTAAAAGGGCGGAAGAGATCTGCGATCTGATCATTAAATATAAGATAAAAAAACGCTTTATCGCACAGGCGCGCATTGAAATCGCAAAGTACCCCACCCTGCTTGAGAAAATGGTCAAGGCGGGATTCAAGGCACTGCTGATCGGGATAGAATCCCCTCACGATTGGATATTAGAACAGTTAAACAAGGGGTTTAACCAGGAAACAATACGAAAATCCTTTGCGGTCTTAACAAAATAGCCTATTTTTTACAGCGGTTAATTTAGATACGGCAATATCGGAGAGCCTGAATAGGAGATGTTTTATATCGCGCAATTTGCCAAAGAGATCGGCGTTGATATTATTGCCTGTAATAAATTAAGGATCGAAAAGTTTTCCCCCTTAAGAGGACTTGCCGAAAAAACGCCCGGCTATCACATTACGGAGAGAGGAGAGCTTTATTCCGATACCTATAGCCATGCGGCCCTGAAAAAGATCGGCAAGCGGATCAAGTTTGCTTTTTATACCCCCTCGAGGTTCGTAAAAATACTCTGGAAGAACATTTTTATAACAAAGTTTTTTACTTTTAGAGAACTCCTCTCTCTCTTTATCGCCTTTCCGCGCCTCTTGGCAAGCGTGATTATCCGGGAAAAACGAAGGGGCCGGCTGAAAGATTCCCTGAAACGCACCTTCATCCATAATCCCTGATTTTAATCGTCGCTCAAACCCTTTAATCCTGACGCAGCCTCGATCCCTGCCGCGACTTCCGGGATAATGCCCTTCTTTATATAGATCGGATGTATCTTTGCTCTTAATAGCGGCAGCTGCCGGGCGAAGATAACCGCGCCCAATATACAACAAACGCCACCGAACAATAACGTATGTGGCGCGCTGATCCTACTGGCTAAGGTTCCGGCTAATAATCCCCCAAACGGCGTCATACCCATAAAGGCCATGGTGTAAAAACTCATCACCCTGCCGCGCTTGTCTTCTTCTACGATAGTCTGTAAGATCGTATTACTGGCGGCCATCTGGACCATCATCGCAAAACCCGCCGCGCAAATAACCAGCATGGAAAACCATAAAACCCTCGAAAAAGAAAAAACTATCAGACCTAAACCGAAAACCCCCGTGGCTAAAACCATTATCTTGCCAAGACCCAAGACGCTCCTTCTTCCCGCAAGATAAATAGCGCCAATTAATGCGCCGACTCCTGCCATCGCCATAAGAAAACCCAGGGTCTGCGGACCGCCGTGAAAAATATCTTTTGCAAAAACAGGCATCAATATCTGATACGGCATACCGGTTAAGCTGACCAGACTAAGGAGAATAAGGATGTATTTTATCGGCGCAAAGCTAAACGCGTAAACGAAGCCCTCTTTTAATCCGTGCAAGACGTGAGGGTACGACGATTTGATCTTTTTCTCGCTGATCTTCATCGCCAATAGAGAAACAATCACGGCGATGTAGCTTATGGCGTTGAGCAAAAAACACAGGCCTTCGCCCAAGGCAGCAATGATTATCCCGGCCAAGGATGGACCGATCAGCCGGGCAGCGTTTACCATTGAAGAATTTAAAGCTATGGCATTGCCCAGATCTTCCTTATTCTCGATCATTTCAATGGTAAATGCCTGCCGGATAGGTATATCGAAAGAATTGATTACTCCCAGAAACATGCTTAAGGCGATGATCTGCCAGACTTTTATAGAATTCGTCAGAACAAGTATTGACAATACCGATGCCTGCAGCATTGCCAGTGTTTGCGTAGCAACCAAAATATGATGGCGGTTATGCCGGTCAGCGATTACGCCGGCAAACGGCGTTAAGATAAAGGTGGGGAGCTGACCCAAGAATACGACCATACCGAGCAGAAATACGGAATTGGTCAGCCGATACACCAGCCAGCTCATTGCGATCTGCTGCATCCATGTCCCAATTAAAGAGATGCTCTGGCCGCCGAAAAAAAGGCGGTAATTCCTATGCCGCAGGGCACGAAAAACATACTGGAAATTAGTTAGTTTAAAAAAGGGAATATTGAATTTCATCATTATGGGTAGTTTAAGACTTTAATGGGTAACTCCGGGACATCCTTTGGGCGGGTTTCATTATATCATATATTTAAGCAACCGGCAGGCTTATCTTGAAGATCGCGCCTTGGCCGAATTGACTCTCTGCTTTAATGTCGCCACTATGCTGTTTAACGATGCCATACACGATGGATAGGCCGAGGCCAGTGCCTTCACCTACCGGTTTAGTGGTAAAAAATGGCTCAAAAATTTTTCCCAGGTTTTCCGGCGGGATGCCGATCCCTGTATCAGAAACAGAAATTAAAACATGCCTGCTTTCCGGGTAGTAACTGGTTTTAACCGTAATCACCCTGCTGGTTTTTGGCATTTTTTTCTCTATCGCCCATTTGGCATTACCAATAAGGTCAAAAATTATCTGCTGCAAAAGTTGCGGGTCTCCGAGGACCTGCGGCAGGTTTGCCTGGAGTTCTGTAAGAATAGCAATGTTTTGCAGTTTCATTTCATAGTTAATGAGAGTAACTACTTTTTCGGTTAACTCATTAAGAGAGAGGAGCACAAACTTACCCGTAGCAGCGCGGGAGAAGCTAAGCAGCGACTCAGTGATTTTTTTGCACCTTAATGCGGATTCTTCGATGACATTTAGAAGCCCTTTAAAATCTTCAATACTGAAGTCTTTCTTCAGTTCTGCCTCCATCTTTATCAGCTGCACATTGTTTAAAACTCCGGTTAAAGGATTATTGATCTCGTGGGCTACGCCTCCGGCAAGCTGGCCTACGGATGCCATTTTTGCCGACTGCACCAGTTGGAATTGGGTTGTCTTAAGTTGTTCATAGGCTTGCTGGAGCTGTTCTTCTGCCTTCTTGCGCTCGGTAATGTCGCGGTCAACGCCCCGATAACCGGTTAATTTACCTTTCGCATCGACAGTCGGAACGCCGCTGGTTTCCAGAATAATCGTATGTCCATCTTTATGGATATTTTGGCTTACAAAATTTTGAAAATTACTCTTTTGAGAAAAAACCTCAAAGGCTGTTTTTTTCAGCTGGTCGCGCTCTGCAGGAATGAAAAAATCGTAGAAGTATTTACCAAGGACATCTTGCGGCTTGTAGCCTAAAACTTTTTCTACGCCCGGGCTGCTATAAGTATAACTACCATCACTGTTTATCTCCCATATCCATTCTCCCGTATTAGCGGCTATATCCTGAAAGCGTCCTTCGCTCTTGCGTAATTCCTCTTGCGCCTTGATCAGTTCATCGCGCGAAACAGTTATCTTCTGCAGATCATCGATCATCTTATTGAAAGAATCGGCTAAAACTCCTATCTCATCTGAGGTCTTTACCGAGACCTTAAAATTTAAATCCCCCGCGGAAACCTTCTTGGTAGCTTCCATAAGTTTTTTAATCGGAACCAGGATTATCCGTGTCAGCAAAACAGAGATTATCCCTGCGATTAAAAGCATGGCTATAACCAAAAACGCAATGTTGGTTTGAACTTTTTTAACCAAGCTATCAACGCGGGATAAGGATAACCCAACCTGGACCACCCCGATCTTTCTCTCGTGATCGCTGGTTTGCTCCTGGAAAAATACATCTTCATTAGTAACCGCCTCTCCGGCTTTACTTTTAACCGGTACGGTGATGTCGTAATAATTCACATAATTATTATCTTTTACGACGTTAGATTTAAACTGATGGACTATTGCTTTATTAGTTATTATGGCCTTATGAATTATTTCATTAGGTAGAGGCATCTTGTTTTCCGGCCCCGAAAAAGCCAATACCTTGCCGTCTGTATCACGGATAACACAATATACTACATCAGGCTGCGCCATCACACCGGTAATAAGACGGGTTAATATTACGGTATGAGCAGTCAATACTCCATATTCAGCGTTATAGGCTAAGTTATCTGCCAAGACCAATCCTCTTTCTTTCAGGTCCTTATAAATGATTATTTTTTCATGATTAATAAGAAAAAGGCTTAAGCTGGATACTGCCAATATGAGCAATACGACTATCGTAATAGTCAATTTAGCATGCAAACTTAACTTTAACATTAACTCTCTCTCCTGAGGGCTCTAATAGACTTCTTTTGCTTCTTCTAAAAGTTTTTTGGGGATCTCTATCCCGATGAGTTCGGCAATTTTCTTATTCACCACTAAGTTCATTCTTTCCGGAAGGGCAACGGGAAGTGATGCAGTAGCCTTATTAACCAATACCTTTATTGCCATTTGGGCGGTCTGTCTACCAATATCACTATAATCGCATTCTAGCGCTAAAAGTGCGCCTGCCTTTACATATTGAGAAGAAAATGCCACAAAGGGGATTTTATTTCGCAGTAGGGTTAAAAGAATATACTGGGATGACTGGGCATTATAAATTAAAGGGTCTACTTGTGCCCACAGGCAATCGGCCGAGCCGATGAGTTCATCCAAGGCATGCGGCACATCCGCCGCAGAACTAATTGGTTTGGCTACGATTAATAAGTCTAGCTTCTTAGCTGTTGTCTCAATGTTTTGAATCCAGTCTTTTTCTTTAGCGTTATAAATTATTCCCACGCGGTTTAACTTTGGCAGCATCTCTTTTAGTTTTTTAAATTGCAGCTCCGGTAATATATCCAAAGAAACCCCGGTCAGATTATCCCTTGAGCCAGCGAGAGAACCTGTGAGCAGGGTCTCTGCAGGATTAATAACCATAAAGAATATTATCGGCATACCCTTAAGATTATCTTTTGCAAACAAGCTGGCTTCCGTGCCTATCGTAGCGACCAGATCCGGCTTTAAATTCTTAATTTCATCGATTAACTGCGGCTCTTTATTTTTATTATCTTCTAAATTGCAGGAAGATGAAATTTTATACCCATTTTTGTTAAGTCCCGCTTCAAAACCGGAAAGTGCATCGTTGTAGGACTTAATTGATTTGGAACGGATAACTACGATAACCGCCTTTTCTTCAGATAGGGCTGGATTTATATCCAAAAGAAGCATAAAAACTGCCACAAAAGATAAATAAATTAAAACTCTTTTCATTGGCATATCCTCTTAAAACTTTATCCTTACTGAGCCCAATATCCTTCTGTCGATCACATCGCCTTCGGGTGTTTCGGTATGTACATCGCGGAAAAGATTATAGCCTGACACCGATACTTCAACCATGCTATTGATCTGATAACCTAGCCAGAGATCGGCCATAACATAACCCTTTGTCTCTCCTCCGCCAGTTACCGTGCTGTTTGTCTCGCTTACATAGTGGGTAAGGAACCTAAATGACAACTTATCGGCTAATGTTTTTAATTTAAATCCGAGGTTTACCTTGTGCTTAGGAGAAAAACCCTTCGAAGATGTGTCCCTGTAGTCCACGTTATTATAGGCATAATTTCCAATAAGCCTTCTTATCCTTGTCTAAAAAATATCCACAAACGGCCGCAATTTATTATGCAAGTACTTGCCCTGATAACCTGTTTCAAACGTTAAATAAGTTTCCGACTTAAGCTGTTTATTACCCCAGCTAGTCTGATTAAGCCCCCCAATTATAGGAGTATAGTAATCCATATAAGTATCAGAATCCTCGTTTATTTTATATTTTAATTCCATGTTTCCCCGCGAAACACCTAAGGCATCTTTGCCGCGGGACATAAAGCCGTCTTCCTGCTGATAGCCCGCAGAAGCCTTATAGGATAAATCGTTGTGGCTGCCGCCATAAATCAGCGTGTATGAACCGGCCTTTCTTGTGCCTCCCGTAGCAGCAACTGTCATACCTTTTAACTACTCATGAGATTTACTAATGACATTAATCAGCCCTAAATTCGCATTGGCTCCGTAAAGCGAAGCTACCGGCCCCTTGACTACTTCTATTCTGTCAATCTCTTCTGGCTGCACGGTTAAAAGTTCCCAGAATAAAATCCCTTGCATAGGAGAATACATACTGCGGCCGTCGATCATAAGCAGGGTCTTACTGGTCATAACATCAGCAAACCCGCGCATAGATACATCGGCCTGGCCGATAGTCGTAGTGTCTACGTCCAAGCCAGGCACTTGCCGTAACGCATCCCAGAGATTAATAGAGCCGCTCTCTTTAATATCTTCCTGCGTAACCACAGATACTGATGCCGGCGCCTTAGTAATTGGCTGAAGCTTTTTAGCGGGAGTAACCACCATAGGAATTTCCTCAAAAAGGCTAAGTTCGGTATGCACAGGCGGGCTTATTTCTGCAAATGCTAACCTGCAGATTAAACAAGCAGCAGCTCCTATGACTATAGATAGCCAACCTTTTTTCATTACCCCTCCTGCAATAAATTTACACAAAAATAGTGGACTTACTGTTTTCACTTTAGAAGAGAATAC
>CAIRWO010000103.1 GCA_903882345.1 Candidatus Omnitrophota bacterium
CAAATGGCAGAGTGGATAGGTATAAACAGGCGGGCACGCAGGTGCTATGGTTTTGATGAAATAGCGCTGGTTCCCGGTGACAAAACCATAAATCCCGGTGAAGTAGACACTAGTTTTGAGATTGACGGTAAGAAATTCTCGGTGCCGATCTTAGCCGCGGCAATGGACGGCGTAGTAGATGTGCGTTTTGCCGTAGAAATGTCAAAACTGGGGGGGATCGCGGTTTTGAACCTTGATGGTATCCAGACCCGCTACGAAAACCCCGATGTTGTCTTGGAAAAAATTGCCCATGCCTCGCCTCAGGAAGCTACAGAGTTGATCCAATCAGTATATACTACTCCGGTAAAAGATAAATTAGTGAGTAAAAGGATTACAGAAATAAAGAGGCAAAAGGGCACGGCAGTGGTGAGCTGTATTCCCGCCCATGCAGAAAAATTCGCGAAAATTGCCGTGAAAAGCGGGGCAGATATATTTGTCGTGCAGTCAACGGTAACCACGACCAAGCATGTTGCCAAAGAATACAAGAGCCTTGATCTATTCGATTTTTGCAAGTCGGTAAAAATACCGGTTATTCTTGGTAACTGCGTGACCTATGAGACTACGCTTGAGCTTATGGCTACCGGCGCAGCCGGGCTTTTGATCGGCATTGGGCCGGGAGCTGCCTGCACAACCCGCGGCGTTTTAGGTATTGGCGTGCCGCAGGTAACGGCAACTGTAGATGCCGCCGGGGCAAGGGATTATTATTATAAGAGAACAGGCAGGTATGTCACGATCATTACGGATGGGGGCATGAACAGGGGGGGCGATATCTGCAAGGCCTTTGCCTCTGGAGCCGATGCGGTGATGATCGGTTCGAGTTTTGCCCGCGCTAAAGAAGCGCCCGGGAGAGGATATCACTGGGGCATGGCTACTTCTCACGTTAATTTGCCGCGCGGAACGCGCATATATGTAGGCACAACCGGGGCACTTAAAGACATCCTTTTTGGTCCGGCAAAAGTTGACGATGGGTCGCAGAACCTGATCGGCGCCTTAAAAACTTCTATGGGGTCACTGGGGGCAACAGATCTTAAACAGATGCATGACGTGGAGATAATTATTGCGCCTTCTATACAGACAGAGGGAAAGATCTTTCAAGTCGGCCAAAGAGTAGGGATGGGTAAATGAACAGACAAACAATAGTAATTTTGGATTTTGGCTCTCAATACACGCAACTGATCGCCCGCAGGGTAAGGGAGAATAAAGTTTTTTCCCGGATCGTTCCCTTTAATACTCCGCTTAAAGAAATTGCCGCTCTTAACCCCAAAGGGCTGATCCTTTCCGGCGGCCCGGCTTCTGTTACAGACAAAAAGAGCCCTTGCCCGGATAAGGGCATTTTTAAGCTGGGAGTTCCCATACTGGGCATCTGTTACGGGATGCAGGTCGTTACGGAAATGCTCGGAGGAAAAGTTAAGCACACAAAAGACAGGGAATTCGGTAAGGTAGAGTTATTTATAGATGACAATCGCGACTTATTCAGCCATATACCGGGTAATTTTACCTGTTGGTCAAGCCATGGCGATCTCGTTACCAAGCTAGCGCCGGGATTTAAGGTCTCCGCGCACACTTTGAATACGCCGATTGCGGCGGTTGTGCATCATCAGAAAAAGATATACGGAGTGCAGTTTCATCCGGAGGTCACGCATACCGAAAAAGGTAACCAGATCATTGGTAACTTTCTTTTTAAAATTTGCGGCTGCCTTAGCCGCTGGACCATGCAGTCATTCATCAAAGAAACCATAGAAAATATAAAAAAGACCGTTGGCAAGGATAAGGTAGTTTTAGGTTTAAGCGGCGGCGTAGATTCTTCGGTGGCAGCGTTGCTCCTGCACAGGGCCATCGGTAAAAATGTGCGCTGTATTTTTGTCAATAACGCCCTGTTAAGAAAAGGCGAGCCGGAACAAATCTTGAAAATTTTCCGGAATACCTTCCATCTTAACCTTGATTACGCGGAGCGCAGCAAGAAGTTTCTCGTCCGCCTGAAGGGGGTCACCGATCCTGAAGAGAAAAGAAAGATTATCGGCGATGAGTTTGTCAAGACATTTGAAGAAGAAGCGGATAAAGTAAAAGGCGTAAAATTTCTCGGACAAGGGACTTTGTATCCGGATGTTATCGAATCTATTTCTCCCACAGGGGCGCCATCAAGCCGCATAAAGAGCCATCATAATGTCGGAGGGCTTCCTGCGCATATGAGGCTGAAACTGATCGAGCCTTTGAGAGACTTATTTAAAGATGAGGTCAGGCTGATCGGTAAGGAACTCGGGCTTCCGGAAAGCATTATCCATCGGCAGCCATTCCCGGGGCCGGGCCTTGCCATAAGGATTATCGGAGAAGTCACGCCGGAAAGGCTGGATTTGCTGCGTGAAGTTGACCAGCGCGTTATCGAAGAGATAACTAACGCCAATCTATACGAACAGGTCTGGCAATCCTTTGCCATACTACTTCCGATAAAGAGCGTCGGTGTTATGGGCGACGAGAGGACTTACGAAAATGTTGTCAGCCTGCGTTGCGTCACCAGTGTTGACGGGATGACTGCCGACTGGGCGAAATTACCTTATGAGCTCTTGGAAAAAATCTCCAACCGCATCATAAACGAAGTCAAAGGTGTCAACCGCGTAGTATATGATATTAGTTCTAAGCCACCCGCAACGATAGAGTGGGAATAGAAAGCGTTTTGACCTTTAAAGATGCCGCGTTCCGAATTTGTCCACCTTCATCTTCATACCCAATACAGCCTACTTGACGGCGCCTGCAGGATACCGGATATTCTGGCATTAGCAAATCAGTATAGAATGGATTCTTTGGCGATCACCGATCACGGCAGCATGTTCGGCGCCGTAGAATTCTATATGGCTGCCCAGAAAGCCGGGATCAAACCGATCATCGGATGCGAAGTCTACGTTGCCCCCAAGAGCCGCCTTGACAAGACCCTGCAAACATCAGAAGATTCTTTTTACCATTTTATTCTCCTTGCTAAAGACGAGACCGGTTATGCAAATTTGATGAAACTGGTTTCTATCGGTTATCTGGAAGGGTTTTATTACAAGCCGCGTATTGATAAGGAGACGCTGGATAGTTACCATCAGGGACTTATCGGGCTCAGCGCATGCCTTAAGGGCGAGGTTCCCGCATTATTGCAGCAGAAGCGGTTTAATGACGCGCTGAAGGCCGCTGACGAGTATCTGCATATCCTGGGTAAAGATAATTTTTACCTTGAGCTGCAGGAAAATTTAATTCCCGAACAAAAAATTGCCAATGACGGCCTGATCAAGATTGCCCATGAGCTTAACCTGCCGTTGGTCGCGACAAACGACGTGCATTATCTGCAAAAAGAACACGCATCCAGCCATGAGGCGCTACTTTGTATCCAGACGCAGACTACGCTCAATGATCCCAATCGCATGAAGTTTCAAACGGAAGAATTTTATTTTAAGTCTCCCGCGGAAATGAAAAAACTTTTTCAGGACCTTCCGGAGGCAATCAATAATACCGTAGAGATCGCCGCTCGTTGTAACCTGGAACTGGATTTTTCCAAGTATCACCTGCCTAAATACGACCCGCCTGACGGGACATCCAAAGAAGATTATCTGCGCCATCTTTGTGAATCCGGTTTGAAAACAAGGTTTACTGTGTTACCCGCTGAAATCAAAGAGCGCATGGAGCATGAATTGAAGACGATCAAGGATATGGGGTTTGTAAGTTATTTCCTGATTGTCTGGGATTTTATAAATTATGCCAAGGAACATGGTATCCCCGTGGGGCCGGGGCGCGGCAGCGCCGCCGGCAGTATCGTGAGTTACCTTCTTGGTATAACCGACATAAACCCCCTGAAATACGGCCTGTTGTTTGAACGTTTCTTAAACCCGGAGCGCATCGGGCTTCCTGATATTGACATTGATTTCTGCTACGAAAGAAGGCAGGAGGTGATCGATTACGTGACGAAAAAATACGGCCAGGAAAACGTCGCGCAGATCATTACCTTTGGAACTATGGCGGCACGGGCGGTAGTGCGGGATGTCGGCAGGGTAATGGGAATAAGTTACGCTGACGTTGACCGGATCGCCAAGCTTATCCCGCCGGAAATTGATATGACCCTGAAGAGGGCCATGGAGACAGAGCCGGAATTAAATAACCTCTATAAGAATGATCCCGAAATTACCAAGTTGATCAATACGGCGGTGTCCCTGGAAGGCCTGAATAGGCATGCCTCGGTGCATGCCGCGGGCGTGGTTATTGCCGATAAGCCGCTGGATAACTATATGCCTTTGTTCAAGACGCAGGATGACCAGATCACTACCGGTTACAGCATGTCGATCCTGGAAAAAATCGGGCTGCTAAAAGTCGATTTTCTCGGGCTGCGTACGCTTACCGTGATCGATCAGGCGCTAAAACTGATTAAAGAAACTAAGAATATCCAGATCGATATAAACAGCCTGCCGCTGGATGACGCAAATACCTATAAGCTGTTGGCCTCTGCCCAGACCATGGGGATATTTCAGATCGAAAGTTCGGGCATGCGCGACCTGCTAAGAAAACTGAACCCCGAGAGGTTTGAGGATCTGATCGCCTTGCTTGCTTTATACCGGCCCGGCCCGATCGGCTCGGGTATGCTCGATGATTTTATCAAGCGTAAACATAAGCTTATCCCCATAAAATACGATCATAAAAAACTGGAGCCTATTTTAAAAGAGACCTACGGGATAATGGTCTATCAGGAACAGATAATGCAGATTGCTTCTACGCTTGCCGGTTTTTCCCTTGCCCAGGCGGATATTTTACGCCGGGCAATGGGAAAGAAGATCCCCGAGGTTATGGAGAAAGAGAGGAAGAATTTTCTTTCCGGGTGCATCAAGAATGGCATCAGCGAGCAGGTTGCCAGCAAGATCTTCGATTTGATAGAATATTTTTCCGGCTACGGATTTAATAAGTCGCATAGCGCCGCCTACGCGATGATCTCTTACCGCACCGCTTATCTTAAGGCAAACTATCCGGTGGAATTTATGGCTGCCTTGCTGACTTCAGAACGCGATAATACGGATAAGATCGTCGAGTATGTAAACGAGGCAGCGCGTATGGGCCTGACTATACTGCCTCCGGATATCAACGAAAGCGATGCGTTGTTTAAAGTTGTGGATAATAAGTCGATCAGGTTCGGCTTACTTGCGGTGAAGAACGTCGGCTCAGGCGCAATCGAGTCGATTATCTCAAGCCGCCGGTCAGGAGGTGAATTTATTTCACTGGAAGATATCTGCCGGCGCGTCGACCTGCGGCTGGTCAATAAAAAGGTGATGGAAAGCCTGATTAAATGCGGGGCAATGGATGCTTTTAAAATGGCGCGCGCGCAGATGGTTGCCGGCCTGGAGCAGATGATGGGATCTTCTTCCCGTTCGCAAAAGGAGCGTTCGAAGGGCCAGCTTTCTTTCTTTGATGTAAGTTTGGTCTCTAGCGGCTTTAAGGAGTCAGCAGTACAATTACCGCATATTAAAGAATGGCCCGAGCCGCAGGTACTGGCTTTTGAAAAGGAAATGCTTGGGTTTTATGTGAGCGGCCATCCGTTGGCGCGTTATGCCTCGCAGCTCAAGCGTTTTACTTCAACGCATACTGCCAATTTGGCGCAGCATAAAGACGAAGAAGAGATCAAGATCGTCGGGCTGATCAGTAAAATAAAAAATACCCTCACCCGTGTCAGGCAGGAAAAGATGGCAATTCTTAAACTGGAGGATCTCGAAGGGTCGGTGGAAGCGCTGGTTTTTCCCCGCGCCTACCAGAAGATAAGCCGCTATATCCTGTTGAGTACCGTAGTGATGGTGCGTGGTACGCTTAATCTAAAAGAGGATACCCCTAAAATCATCGTTAACGATATGTTTCCCATGGATGAGATCTACCGTTTAGTTTCCAATATCAGCATTAATCTGTCCGGGGCGCAGGAGAATCTTTTTGGCAGCCTCAAGGAGCTACTTGAGGCCAACCGCGGCAAGGTACCGATCTATCTCCATCTTAACACTGCTTCCAAATCAAGGGTTCAGCTGGTTGTCGGAGACGGCCTCTACATTGATCCTTCGGAAAAATTGATCCAGGATATTGAAAACCTGCTCGGCGAAGAGCGTCTGTCACTGACGATATAAAAACGATAAAGATCCTACGGCATATTGCCGCAGGATCAAGAAAAAGTTGCAACAATGCAACTTTTTCTTGACACCATAACTTTTTGTTGGTATTATAGTTGCAGTTACGGAGACTATAAGTCGTTTTAGTGTTTTCGTGGCAAAAGCGGGAGGCTGAAAATGACCAAAAAAGACATTATACTGAAGGTTTCTGACGAAACTAATCTGAAACAGATAGATGTAAAAAGGGTTGTTCAGAAGACCTTTGATTGCATTATAGAAGCCCTGATACGGGGTGAAAAGATAGAGCTACGTAATTTCGGCGTATTCAAAATAAAGCAAAGGAAGAGCCGCACCGGTAGGAACCCCCGCACCGGTCAGGTAGTACCAGTCCCTCCTCGAAAAGTCGTTGTCTTTAAAGCGGGCTTGGAGATGAAGCAAAAAATAAAATAATTTTCCTCCCCTAAAAAAACAAAAATGTACAAAAGAGTTCCGGGAACGAGAGACCTCCTGCCTGACGAAGTTTATCTTTGGCAGAGGCTGGAGCAATTAAGCCGCAATATATTTTCGATTTATAATTACAAAGAAATCCGCACTCCTCTGATTGAAGATATTTCTCTCTTTAACCGTTCTTTAGGCGAATCTACGGAAATCGTCCAGAAACAAATGTTCCTCATAAAGAACAAGGAAGATACCTATGCCCTTCGGCCGGAGGGTACGGCTTCCATAGTGCGCAGTTACATTGAAAATAGCCTCGATAAATCAACCGGTTTTATAAAACTTTATTATCTGGGGCCGATGTTCAGGCTGGAAAGGCCACAAAAAGGCCGGCTGCGCCAGTTTCATCATATTGGTTGCGAAGCGATCGGTTCCCGCAGCCCGGAAATGGACATCGAAGTTATTGCCTTAGCAGACAGCCTGCTCAAGGCTTATTCGATAGAGGGATATAAAATTAAGATCAATTCGCTCGGCTGCGATAAAGATAAGCAAAAACTGGCCGCGCTGCTGCGTAAGGGCCTTGAGGATAAAGTTGATTCTCTTTGCCCTGATTGCCAGGCCAGATTCAAACGTAATGTCTTGCGGGTCCTTGATTGTAAAAATGAAGCCTGCCGACAGGTAGCAAACAGCCTTGATATCCGGCAGAGTTATCTTTGCGGGGATTGTCTAACTCATTTTTCCCGGGTAAGGCAGGGGCTGGACCTGCTGGATATAGCATATGAGGTTTCACCTTTTCTTGTGCGCGGGCTCGATTATTATACCCGCACGGTTTTTGAGATCATTCACGGCGATTTAGGCGCTCAAGATGCCATCGGCGCCGGCGGCCGTTACGATAACCTGGTAAATGAATTAGGCGGCCCGGAACTTGGGGCAATGGGTTTTGCTTTTGGAGTGGAGAGGCTGCTCTTGACAGCGCATCCTGCCCCGGCAAAAAAACAACCGGCAATAGTTTATCTGATATCCTTAGGTGAAGAGTCTAAGTTGATAAGCTTGAAAATAATGTCCGATTTACGCCGGGCCGGCATAGCCTGCGATACGGATTATGAAAATAGGTCTCTTAAGGCCGCGATGCGCAAGGCAAACGATAACCAGGCCGGATACGTCTTGATCATTGGAGAAGACGAGATAAAAAAAGGCGTTGTGACCCTGAAGGATATGGGGTCCGGGGAGCAGAAAGAAGTTTCCCGGGATGATTTAATAAAAGAATTACAGCTAAAAACCTAAGGCCTGATATGTTGCGCACACACACTTGCGGAGAAATAACGGTTAACGATGTCGATAAGGAAGTTACCCTGTGCGGATGGGTGGCGACGCGCCGCGACCACGGTAAG
>CAIRWO010000104.1 GCA_903882345.1 Candidatus Omnitrophota bacterium
CCTGGATAAGCATGCTCGCCAGTATATTTATTTTATCGCTAAGATACCCCTGCCCGATCCTTACCTCAATGCCTTCCGGGGGTACTACCTGCGCCGGCTCAGGCAATAATATTGTAAATGCGGCGTTGGCGGGGTTGCTTACGTCGATCCTTTTTATTTTAAGCCCGCGCAGCTGGCGGTTATTCCGCACTGTCTTAATTATATTTACCGCCAGCAGGAGTTCGTTTAGATTATATTCCCTGCCGGCCTGCGACCCGGAAATTTTCCTGTCAAGGCCGTAGATAACCGGAAGCTCATTCGCTGACTGGGCTGTATCCAGAGGCATATCAAACAGCGCCGCGTCGTTATCAACATAGAAATAACGGTATAATTTTACGCAGGCAATCGGCTGGCGCCTGATAAAATACGCGAACAACCGGTCGGGGAATACGCGGATCAGCTTGATCTGCCTATAGCCCGGGTAGATCACCGCGATATTGCGTTCCTCTTGCTCCAGGTCTATCGCCATGAGGTTACGGCCGACAAGAAAAGAAAGATCAATGCTGCTGTTGGCAACGCTGCCTTCTCTGATGACTATATCCCGTATCTTGAATAAAGAGTAGTTTCTCGCTGCGCGGCCCAATATAACAACGGCAAAAAACAAAATTAGGGCGATCGCTGCTAATCCCGCCAGCAGCTTAAGAGGCAGCTTTAGTTTTCGCTTTATCATATGCCAGCTGTATCAATTTAACGCATAATTGGGCAAAGCCGATACCCGCAACCTTCGCTGCCTTAGGTAGAAGGCTCGTCTCAGTGAAACCGGGAATAGTATTAACTTCCAATACAAAAGGGATATTGCCGTCTGCGAGAATAATGTCTACCCGTGAACAACCGAAACACCCGAGGGCCTTATGCGCGCCGAGTGCCTTTCTGCCTAAATCCACCGTAACCGCGGCATCCAGTTCAGCCGGCACTATATAATTCGTCAAACCGTGTTGGTATTTTGCCTCATAATCAAAAAATCTTTTTTTAGGGATGATCTCGATCACCGGCAGGACGTTTTCGTCCAAAATGCCTACCGTAACTTCCCGGCCACGGATATATTCTTCAATGATAATCTTATCGTCGAAACTAAATGCCAGAGCGATCGCCGCAGGTAAATCTTGTTTTTTATCCACAATTGAAAGGCCGACGCTGGAGCCATGCGCAACAGGCTTAACCACCAGGGGAAAACTAAACGCACTGGAAAAACCAGCATTGGAAACACCGGCGTTCTTACGGACTACCTCGTAGCGGGGCACCGCGATACCCTGCGCCTGGAATATCAGGCGGGAGGCAACCTTATCCATTGCCAGCATACTTGCTTTAACCCCGGAACCGGTATAAGGAATACCGATCTCGTCAAGGATTGCCTGGATCTGGCCGTCTTCGCCGAAACGGCCGTGCAGCGCCAAAAAAGCACAATCTATGCCGGATGATCTGATTAAATCTATGTTCTCTTTAATGCCGGCAGTTTTAATATCTATAGCAGCTACCTCCAGCCCCAGTCCTTTCAGGCTTTCATATACAGCCTTGCCTGACTTTAGCGAGATTTCCCTCTCTGTTGACGGACCCCCCATCAAAACCCCGATCCTGCCGAAACGGCTGATATCAGCGCTTAGCCCGTTGCCGTTTGCTGTTTGCCGTTTGCTGTTTGCCGTTTCTACTGCCATATTTTTATCTCCGGCTGTAAATCAATGTTGAATTTATTTTTTACTTTTGTCTTTACCAAACGCATTAACATTAAAACATGCTTCGCGCTTGCGTTACCCATATTCACGATGAAATTGGCATGCCGCGGGCAAATGCAGGCATCGCCTATGCGCTTACCTTTTAACCCGCAGAGATCTATCAGTATGCCTGCGGAAATTGTTTCAGAAGGATTTTTAAACACGCAGCCCGCAGACGGCAAAGATAATTCCTGCTTGTCCCTGCGCCAGCTTAAACGCTCCCTGACGACTGCCTCTAACTCCTGCCTTTTTTTACTACGGGACCTGAAACGAGCGGACAAAACTATATACTTTGCCAAGCTGGAACTACGGTAAGCAAATTTTATATCCTTGCGTTTAAGCCCCTTTATTTTTCCATTATAATCCATTACCTGAACTTCTTCAACTAAATCGCCGATATTTTTTTCCCGTACACCCGCGTTCATTGCCAGCGCCCCTCCGATTGTACCGGGAATACCGGCAAAAAGCTCAAAGGCCGATACGCATTTATTTTTAGAAAGGCTGATCACCCGGCTAAGCATACAGCCTGCCCCGACAGTTAAGCCTTTGGCTTTAAAATCAATTTCTTTAAAACAGGAAGAGCCTAATTTAATCACCAGC
The DNA here is from genome assembly GCA_903882345.1 of Candidatus Omnitrophota bacterium. Lineage (GTDB taxonomy): Bacteria > Omnitrophota > Gorgyraeia > Gygaellales > Profunditerraquicolaceae > CAIRWO01. The sequence goes on from CAIRWO010000104.1 coordinate 2,349, forward strand.
GCATTCAGGCCTTTGTCGTTGGCGAGGATATTACTGCCTGCGCCGATCACAAATACCGCCAGCTTACGGCCTTTTGCCAACTCAAGCAGCAGTTTTAAATCGGCAAAATCTTGCGGTTCAATGAAATATTTTACCGGACCGCCGATTTTAAACGTCGTATGCTTTTTGAGCGGCTCCCCGAATTTGACCTTGCCCTTTAAGTTCTCCCACCAGTTCATCGCAGACCTTTACAATATCGCCCGCGCCAAGAGTAATTACCAGATCGCCGGCCTTTAGCACCTTTAAGAGATGCGCTATCAACTGCTCCTTGTGCAAAAAGGCCGCCTCTTTTTGCGGCGTGTATTCTTTTATCTTCTCATAAATGCGCCTGCCGGAAACTCCCTCGATAGCCGGTTCGCTTGCCGCGTAGATATCCGTAATAATAACGTAGTCGGCTTGAGTGAAGCTGTGCCCGAATTCTTCCAGCAATAGTTGCGTGCGTGTATAACGATGGGGCTGGAATATTGCGATGATCCTACCGGGGTTCATGTTTCTCACCGCTTCAAGCGTCGCCTTTATCTCCGTAGGATGATGCGCGTAATCATCGATCACCGTGTAACCATTGTCCCTAAACTTAACTTCCATGCGCCTGCCGGAACCCCGGTAACCGGCGAGCGCCTTTTTTATTACTGCCGTATCAATACCCAGTTCTATGCCTAAGGCAATTACGGAAAGGGCGTTAGAGATATTATGCAGCCCGGCGAGAGAAAGGCTGAACCTGCCTATGGGCTTATGATTGTAGATACAATCGAACCAGGAAGATAACCCCTCCATATTAATATTCCCCGGATGGATATCCGCATTGCTGTTCAGCCCGAATAAAACTTTTCTGCCTTTGTAGCCGGCTAAAATGCTTTTCAGGTTAGGATCATCCCCGCAGCAAAATACGCATCCGTTCTTTTTAGTCTTTGCGATAAACTGCCCAAAGGCAGCCAGCTCATTTTCAAAATTTTTGTAGTAATCAAGGTGTTCGCGGTCAATGTTGGTGATTATGGAATAACGGGGATTATAATACAAAAAGGAACCGTCCGATTCGTCCGCTTCCGCCACAAAAAATTCTCCGTCTCCAAAATAGGCATTCGTATCGGTATTCTTTAATATCCCGCCGATTGCCGCGGTGGGCCGCAGGCCCGCTTCCGAAAGCAGGAGAGAAACCAGCGATGTCGTGGTCGTTTTACCGTGGCTTCCGGTAACGGTAATCACCTGTTTATCCTTCATAAGTTCGGCCAGCGCCTGGCCGCGCTTGATCACCGGGATCCCCCGCCTTTTTGCCTCAATCATCTCGGGATTGTCGTCTTTGATCGCAGAGGAATAAACAACGGTATCCGCGCCGTTTACATTCTCCGGGCTATGCCCGGTAAATATATCGGCACCCGCCCTGGCCAGGTCTGCGGTTACTTTATTTTCTCTTAAATCGGATCCGCTTACCTTGGTCCCTTTCCGCAAGAGGATCAAGGCGATCCCGCTCATTCCTATGCCGCCGATGCCGATGAAGTGTATATGCTTATTCATTTCTTAAGGTATTTCTGCCAAGCCTGGTCAAATTCCTGTAAATTGGAAAACGGGTAAACCGAACAGATCGCCCTTTGCAGGTCCCTTTTATCGCGCAGGTCCTGGCAGAATAATACGAAACTATCCTTGCCGAACTCCTTGATCAAATAATCAACTATGCTTATCGCTTCGGCATAATAAAGCTGCGCGGAAGCAGTATCAGTTATTGACTGCGGATTGATTGCCGTAAGCTTTTCCAGGGAATGAAGTGTTCCGTTAGCCGCCGCCTTCCTGGCCAGCGGCAGGGCCATAGAATACTGTAAACTCTGCTGGTAAGAGGCCACGCCCTCATCCAACCAGGTAGGTACGGCAGGATTATCAGAACCCACAAACTCCCGGAAGATTATATGCCCCATTTCATGGGGCAGGACAGTTTCAAAAAAACCCTGCGCATAAGGATAAGTGTAAATTAATTTTTCCCGCGGCCGCGCTGCGCCCACAGACCAGGCAGGCTGTTTGGTAGAAACACGGTAGTCATCGGCATTATCGTAGATATAGATATTGGCGCGGTTATCCCAGAGCCAGAAATTAAAACGGGTAAATCCGAGGTTCTCGGCGATTTTGTCGTAATAATCTTCTGCCCGGTTTATTATCTGCTCAATGAATTCTTGCGGGGCTTTCTTAAAAGATACTATGAAATGGGTACTTTTGGAAGTATCCCAGTTCTGCGTAGTTTCGGCATCTACCGGAACTACGGCAAAGGCCGGCCCATAAAGCATAGATACTACAGATATCGCCAGAAAAATTTTCTTCATATTTTTTAATTAAAAGAGACAGCTTCCTTAACCAGCAAACCGGCGGCATCCTGAACTTTAAAACCTGCAAATTTTCCGCGCATCTGGTCGAGGCGGGAACGGTCGAGGATCAGTGCTTCCAAGTTCTTCTTCAGGGCTTCAGCGCTCAAATCATTATCCTTAATTATAACCGCGCAACCTTTTTCTTCAAGCACCTTCGCGTTTCTATACTGATGTTCATACGCGTAGGGATAAGGGATTAATATTGCCGGCAGGCAAAAATATATCAATTCCGCGATGCTCGTAGCCCCAGCCCTTGACAAGACAATGTCGCTTGCGCTATAGGCATAGTGCATCGGTTCAAGAAAATCAAACAGGGCAAACCCGACACCCAAATTATTATACCGCTCTTTAATCAGCGCATAATCCGCTCTGCCCGACAGATGAATTACCTGCAGGCCTGTATTGCCCCTGATCAAGGAAAGCGCATTCAGGAATCCTTCGTTGATATTGCTGCTGCCTTGGCTGCCGCCCATAACCAAGACGGTTAATTTATCTTTACTGAATCCAAAATAATCCCGCGCCTGCTGCTTATCTACGCGCAGCATTTTTTTTCGCAGCGGGTTGCCGGTTGTCACGATCTTATGCCTGTGCCTCTGAAGATACTCCCGGCTTTCTGCAAATGAAACAGCGATCTTATCGGCAAATTCTGCCAGCAGTTTATTGGCCCTGCCGGGCATTACGTTCTGTTCGTGGATCAAGGTTTTCGCCCGCAGCAGCCAGGCCAAGATTACCACCGGCACGCTGGTAGCGCTGCCAAAACCAACTACAATATCCGGATGAAATTCCAACAGGATACGCAGGCTTTGCAATGCCGCTTTAAACAATCCTAATAAATTTTCAAGATCCTCGCGCTTAAGGCCGAACCTGACCGAAGCCAAAGGGATAAACTCAATTTTATAACCGCAGTCTTTAATGCAGCCCGTATTGGTTCTGGACTTTTCCGGTAAAAGCAAAAGCGCGTCGATATCATGGTATTTTTCCTTTAGCGATTCAAGAAAGGCCAAGGCAGGAAAGATATGCCCGCCGCTTGAGCCGGCAGCCACCAGTATCCTGACGGGCTTCATGGATATTCTCCGGTACGGGCGATGTTCAAGAGTATCCCTACTGCCACCATGTCAAACATCAGCGAAGACCCGCCGTAACTGATGAACGGGAGGGGCAGGCCCTTTGTCGGAAGCAGGCCGCAGGAAACGCCGATATTTATCACCGCCCTCAAACAAATCATTAAGACCAGACCAAGGCTTAAAAAATACCCGAATTTATTCGGGGCGTTTTTAATTATCTTGATCCCCTGCTGGATAAAAATTATGAAAAGTATAATTATACTCAATGTCCCCAACAGGCCGAGTTCTTCGCCGATTATGGAAAAGATGAAATCGGTATGCGCGGCAGGCAGGTAAAATAATTTCTGCCGCGAATGGCCGAGCCCTACGCCGAATATTCCGCCGGAGCCCAAGGCAACCTGCGACTGGATAATTTGAAAACCGCTCCCCTTTGGATCAAGCCAGGGATTCAAAAACGCCATGATCCTCATCCTCCGGTAAGCTACGCGGAAAATTAATATATATAAAGCGGGGATACTCGCCAAAAAAAGCGATAATAAATAGCTAAGCCGCGTGCCGGCGACAAAGACCATCGTGATGACTACCAGGCTGACCGATATGGTCGTGCCTAGATCCGGCTGTATAAGGATAAGCAGGCTGACGCCGCCCAGAACAAGCATCGGCGGCAAAAAGCCCTTGCGGAAATCACGGATAAAATTATCCTTACGGCAGATAAAATCCGCAACATAAATGATTACGGCAAGTATCGCCAGCTCCGAAGGCTGAAAACTGATAAATTTATACCTGAACCAGCGCTGGGCGCCGGATACCTCCCTGCCTATCCCCGGTATTAAAACCAAGACCAGTAAAAAGAAAGCTACCGCAAGCAGGGGTTTGGAAATTTCCTGTAATTTTCTGTAATCAATACACATCATCAAAAAGGCAAGCGCGGCTCCGACAAAAAGAAAAACCAGGTGCCTTTTAAAAAAGAAAAAACTATCCTTGTACTTTTCCGCCGCGTAAATACTTGAAGAACTATAGATCATCACGATCCCCACGCAGATCAGCATGATCGTAATCGTGAATAAATTCAGGCGGATATTCCTGACCATTTAATACTGCCCCAGTTAGCGGTTAACGCTGCTTTTGGTTTTAGCCAAGTCAAAAACTATTTCCTTAAAGGCCCTTCCCCGTTCTTCATAATTGGAAAACATATCAAAGCTCGAACACATCGGAGAAAATAATACGCAGTCTCCGCTGGCTGCCTTGTCAAAGGCCTTAATCACCGCTTCTTTAAGGCTCGATGCCTCCTCAACAGCCAAGGTTCCGGCGATAGCCTCGGCAATCTTTTTTTTTGCCTCGCCGATTAAAATTGCCGCCCGGACTTTTTTCCCTGCCGCATCAAGGATATTGGCATAATTAACCCCTTTATCCCTGCCGCCGGCAATCAGGATGATACCGGATGAAATATTGCTTATCGCCCAGATAGTGGATTCGGCTACCGTGGCTTTAGAATCGTTGATAAACCTTATGCCGTTGATTTCCGCCACGTACTCCAGGCGGTGCTCAAGGCCCCTGAATTCCCTGAATACCTCTAAACACAAATTTATCTCTATGCCGAGGATCGCAGCGACGGCGGTTACCGCCGCCTGATTAGGGTTCAGGTCGCTGCCTTCATAAAAATACGCAACTTTTGAGTTTGCCTCTTTGGCTAATCCCTTAAGCATAGGATCATTGCCGTTTAAAACGAGAAAATCATTTTTGTCCTGGTTCAGGAAGATGCGTTTTTTTACCTCAAGGTATTCCTGCATATCCTTATGCCTGTCTAAATGGTTCCTGCTGAAATTCAGTATTACGGCGATCTTGGGCTTAAAGCCTTTAATCCTTTCCAGCTGAAAAGAACTTACTTCCAGGCAGACATAATCTTCCCCGGAGATCTTCGCCACTTCCGCGCAGAAGGGATTGCCGATATTGCCGCAGGCAAATGCCTTCCTGCCGGATGCCTCAATGACCTTAGCGATCAGGGTAGTAACCGTAGTTTTCCCGCTTGAACCGGTAACCGCGATTATCGCTGCCGGGCACAATATCGCGCCTAGTTCTATCTCGCTGATTAGCGGAATGTTAAATTCCTGCGCCCAGACGATGGAGGGGCTTGAGTTTGTAACGCCGGGCGAGACTACGACAATGTCGCTGCCTTGAATAAACTCCTGCGAGTGCCTGCCTAGTTCAACTTTTATCTCCTTAGATTTTAATTTTGCGGCATTCGCGCGGATAGCCGCGTTATCCTGGCTATCGGTAATTTTTACTTTTGCGCCCAAGTCAAAAAGCAGATTCGCAGAGGCAAGGCCGGAACGTGCCAGCCCGAATATCGTAACCTTCTTGCCCTTAAAATAATCCGTGTTTACCATGCCCGTTTTATCTCAACTTTAATGTTACTATTGTAAGCAATGCTAGGAGTGCCGCGATAATCCAGAACCTGACGATTACCTTATTTTCCGGCCATTCAAGAAACTGAAAATGGTGGTGCAAAGGCGCAATTTTAAATATGCGTTTTTTGGTCAGCCGGAACGAAACGACCTGTAAGATCACCGAAAGCGCCTCCATCACAAATATCCCTCCGACGATTACCAGGAGCAATTCTTTCTTTATCAAGAGCGCCACCGTACCCAGCGCGCCTCCCAGTGACAGCGCCCCGACATCGCCCATGAATATCGCGGCGGGATAACAATTAAACCATAAAAAGCCCAGGCCCGCCCCGAAGACCGCGGAACAGAAAACCGTCAGTTCACCGCTGCCTTTAATATAAGGTATCAGCAGGTATTCGCTGAGTTTTATATTACCCGAAACATAGCTTAATACGCTAAAAGCAATAGAGGCCATGATCACACAGCCGATTGCCAAGCCATCAAGGCCGTCAGTAAGGTTAACCGCGTTTGAAGACCCGGTAATCACCAACACCGTAAACAAAATATAAAATATGCCCAGGTTAATGGACACGTCTTTTAAAAACGGGATATCCAGCCGTGTGGTAGTTTGCGGGTCGCTAAAAAGAACGATCCCTAAAATTATCCCGAGGATCACCTGGCTGGTAAATTTGGCGGTTACGGTCAATCCCTTGGACATCTTTTTTATCTGTTTTAAGTAATCGTCGATAAAACCGGTGATGCCCAACCACAGGGTGCTAAACATCGCGATGATTATATATTTGTTAAAAATGTCTGCCCAGAGAAAAACGGATAAAGATACCGCCAGCAGGATCAGGATGCCGCCCATAGTGGGGGTCCCCTGTTTTTTCCTGTGTAACTCATCCAGCCGTTTAGAGTCATCCTTGATCACCTTCTCCCCTATCTGCAGGCGCTTCATTGTGTTGATGATTACCGGCCCTAACAACAGGCTGACTACAAAGGCGGTGAGCGCGGCCATACTTGCCCGGAAAGTGATGTAGCGGAAAAGATTTAAAAAGGGGATGACAGCGTGAAGCGGATAAAGTAAATTATATAACATTTAATACTTCTTCCATTCTCATAGCGCGCGAGCCCTTAACCAGGACAATGTCGCCTTCTTGCAACGATATTTTATTCATCAGGATGCTGCGCGCCTCGGCAGCATTAGAGCAGGTAAATATGTTTTGGGTTTTTAGGCCTGAAGCAGCAGCCTGTTTTGCCGCAAGGCGGGAAAGCGTTCCCACGGTTATAAATATATCACAAATCCTCGCTGAATTAAAGCCTGCTTCGCGGTGGAACTCCTCTTTTGCATCTCCCAGCTCAAGCATATCCCCCATGACGAAAATCTTCCTGCCTGCGGGCCTTAATTTTTCCAGCGCATCCAGTGCCTGTTTTAAAGAAAGAGGGTTGGAATTGTAGGTATCGTCTATAAACTTTACGTTATTGATAAATTTAAAGTTCAGCCTGCCCTTGGGAAATGAAAAATCCGCCAATCTGCGGCAAATGGTTTGATATTCCATGCCAAAGACCCTCGCCACGGCTACGGCGGCTAACGCGTTATAAACATTATTAGCGCCGGCAGTACGCAGATGAAATTTATGCTTACCGTTAAGCAAGAATTCAATTCCTTTTGCGTTATAGCGGATATGCGAAGCCGAAAAATCGGCTGCTGCCCTGATCCCGAAACTTAAAATAAAAGGCTTTAAACAGGACTTCAGGATATTTTTGTGCAGCAGCGCATCATCACTATTCAATATTGCCAGGCAGGGAGAGCGCAGGCTTTCGATAAGAATATATTTTTCCTTAAAGACGCCTTTCAGATCGCTAAAATGCTCCAGATGCGCCGGGCCGATATTCGTGATCACTCCGACATTAGGCAGGCAGATACCGGCAAGGTGCCTGATCTCTCCCGGGTGATTTGTTCCCAATTCAAGCACGGCAATTTCGTGGCTGTTATTCAGGCCGCAAAGAGTCAGGGGTAAGCCGATGTGGTTATTTTTTGTGCCTTCATTACCAAGGACTTTGAACTTTGCGGACAAGACGCAGGTAAGCATATCCTTCAGCGTAGTCTTTCCCGCGCTGCCGCTAACCGCGATAACCGGGATATTGTATTTAATCCGTAATGCCCGGGCAATATCCGCCAAGGCATCTTGCGTATCTTTGACCTCGATAAAGATCGCGGCGCTGGTAATCCTGGTTTTCATTTTCGGGCCGGCAATGATACAGCACGCGCCTCTCTTCAGTGCCTCGCCGATAAAATTATGCCCGTCAAAATTATCGCCTTTAATGGCAATAAACGCCTCGCCTTTTTTTATAGTACGGGAATCTATTGAAAAACCGTTGATCTTTTTATGGGGACAGGCAGAGAATAGTTTTCCCCGCGTGCCTTTTAGGATTTCATTAACGCTAAGCATTTCCTCACCATTTTTCGGTCGTCAAATTCCAGTTTTTTATCTTTGATGATCTGATAATTCTCATGGCCCTTACCGGCAACCAGTACAATATCACCCTGAGAAGCAATGGACAAAGATTTTTTTATTGCCTCCATCCGGTCGGGAATAACGCAGTAATTATCTTTCTTTATCCCCTTTTTAATCTCTTCAATTATGTCTAACGGCTCTTCCGAACGCGGGTTATCGTTTGTGATCACCGCGTAATCCGCCAGCTCCGTAACAACCGCGCCCATCTTTGGCCGCTTTAGCCTGTCGCGCTCGCCGCCGCAGCCGAAGACGACGATAATCCGACCCTTAGATACCTGCCGCAGCGTCTTAATAACATTATTCAAGGCATCATCGGTGTGCGCGTAATCGACAAACACAGAAAAGCCCCTGTCTGTCTCCAGGCGCTGGAGCCTGCCGGGCACACAAGGGAAATTTTCCAGAGCCTTTTGAAAAATTTTTAAGTCCAAACCTTCCTTTGCTGCCCAACCGGCGCAGGCCAGAATGTTATAGACATTATGCCTTCCGATAAGCGAAGTCTTTAAGCTTATATCCCTGCCCAAGCAAGCGAGTGTAAATTCTGTATGCGCTATGTCAAATTTTATATCCTTTGCCGTTACATCCGCCGGATTATCGATCGCATAGGTAACCACTTTCGCTGCGGTAATGGATTTAAGCCTCCTGCCGTAGCTATCGTCCGCGTTAATCACCGCGAAAGCCTCCGGGGAAAGCTCCTGAAAAAGCCTTGCCTTTGCCTGAAAATAATCCTCCAGCGTCTTGTGGTAATCCAGATGATCCTGGGTTAAATTCGTGAATATCGCGGAATGAAAGATTATGCCGGCTATCCTTTGCTGATGCAGCGCATGCGAAGAAACCTCCATCAGCGCGTAATTGATTTTTTCTTTAAGCATTTCGGCGAGCATCGACTGAAGTTCCAGCGGCCCCGGCGTTGTATTGATCGAAGGCAGGGACTTATCTTTAAAGCGGTAATTGATCGTGCCGATAACTGCCGGAGTTTTACCCGCCTCTTTAAGTATGGCCTCCAGTAAATAAGAAATTGTTGTCTTGCCGTTTGTCCCGGTAATACCCGCCACTTTTATTTTTTTAGAGGGATTGCCGTAGAATTCCGAAGACAAAATTGCCAGCGCCCTGCGCGGGTCATCTACGGCAATCACCGGCGCATTATATAAACGATGCATGGTCAACTCTGAAGCGCCGACTACTACGGCCTTTGCCCCGTTTTTTAATGCCTCATCGATGAAGGCGTTGCCGTCGGCGTTTGTGCCTTTTATCGCTACAAAGATAAAGCCTGCGCCGGTTTTTTTGGAATTACAGCTTATCCCTTTGACCTGAAAATCAGCGAGATGGTAATTTACATTACACCCCTTAAGACTTTTAATTAAGCGGCTTAATGTCATTGGCTATAAGTACCTCTTCAGGCAGTTGTCTAGTCCTTAAATATCTTATCGTATCATTGGCTACGCCTTTGAACACGGGTGCAGCCACCACTCCGCCGTAGTAATAGGGGTGTGGCTCGTCAAGCATCACAGCCACGGCAATCAGCGGATCATTTGCCGGCGCGAAACCGATAAAAGAGGCAATGAATTTATTGTGCGAATAAGTGCCGTTCGGCTCCAGCTTCTGCGCGGTGCCGGTCTTACCGGCGGCGTCAAAACCCATGACCTTGGCAAGCTTACCGGTACCTTCTTCTATTACTCCGATGAGTATATTTTTGATCCTCTCCGCCGTGTCCGCGGAAATTACCTTATTGATCACCACGGGAGAAAATTGTTTTATCGTTTCCCCGTATTTATCCCTGATCTCCTTTACGACATACGGCTTCATCAACTGGCCGCCGTTGGCAATTATGCATATCTCACCAGCCAGCTGCAGCGCGGTTACTCCCACTTCCTGGCCCATAGGAACCGTAGCGATGGACAGTTTCGACCAGTAACGCGGCGGCCTAGTTACCCCGGAAACCTCTCCCGGAAGATCAATGCCGGTCCTTGAGCCAAAACCAAAAAGCCTGATATATTTATAAAGAAGGTCATTCCCGAGCATTTGCGCTACTTTGGACGTGCCGATGTTGCTTGACTGCTCGATCACCTCCCGGAACGTCAGCCAGCCGTGCGACGTATGATCGTGTAGGATATGGCCGGAAATTTTATAAGCGCCGTTTTCGCAGAAAATTTTTACCCCTTCATTTACCTTCTTTTCTTCAAGCGCTGCCGAAGCAGTAACGATCTTAAATACAGAGCCCGGCTCAAACATATCGGTGATCAGGCGGTCGCGCCTTGCCTCCTTACCGGCACTGCCGTATTCATTCAAATCCAGCGTCGGACGATTGGCTAAAGCGAGTATTGCTCCGGTACGCGGGTCAAGGACGATAATACTTGCTCCTTTGGCATGGTACAAGCGATAAGCCTTATCAAGTTCTCTTTCGGCGATATACTGGATTACTTCGTCGATAGTAAGCACGAGGTCGTAGCCGTCTTTGGGCAGGACCATTTTTTCCCAGAGGTCCAGCTTCTTCTGCCGCGCGTCCCTTAAGAACAGCGCCCAGCCGGCCTCTCCTTTAAGATAAGAATCATAATTTAATTCCAAGCCTTCCAGCCCCTTATTGTCCAGGCCGGCAAAGCCGAGGACATGGCTGGCAAGATAGCCATTAGGATAGCAACGCTTGCTTTCTTTGATAGAATCTATGCCCCTTATATTTAGTTTTTTAATTTGCTCGCTTTGCTGAGGAGTAACCTTACGGGCGATCCAGACAAAATATTTTTTCCGGTTGAGCTTCTCCCGCAGATTAGAAATATCGAGGTTCAATATGAAAGAAAGTTTCCTCACCGCTGTTTCTCTGTCTTTCTCGGGGATCTCGTTAGGGGAGGCAAAAAACGAATCTACCTGCACATTGACCGCCAAGGGCTTGGAGTTAGTATCGTAGATCGTGCCGCGGCGCGGCTCAAGCTCGACAAAAAGATTATGCTGCCTTTTGGCTATTGCCGCCAGATAATTCGCACGGAAGATCTGAATGAAGAAAAGCCGGCCTGCGCAGAATAAAAGGAAAAGGATAAAAAGCAAAAACACCGCTTCGGTCCTGCGGCGATAGTTACTAATATGCACAATGAGTAGAGGTTAAAAACAGGGTTAGCTATCAGGGATTAATCGTCATCGCCTCTGCCTGCCGCTTTACGCCGAATAACCACGACAGCAAAGTTTCTTTTTTCTGCACGTAGCGGCTTACCTTAAAACCGTTTAAAGGACGCGTTAATCTCAACAGCCTGTAGGTATCAGGCATCTGAAAATCCGGATCCGCGGAAACCCTGCTGCCGATCCGGGTCAAAGAAACATTCTTTGCTATATTGTACTTTAATACGGCATTCTTATCAAGCAAATCCTCGAAACGCGTCACCCTCTTTTGCCCGGCATAGGCAAGCCGGAATATCTCCGACTGCTGATATACATAAAGCAGAGAAAACGATGTAACCAGGAAAACTAAAATCAGGAATTTGGATAATCTCATCTTAGAGCCTCTCTGCCACCCTGAGCTTGGCACTCCTGCTCTTGGGGTTTTGCCTGATTTCTTCATCAGCCGGTACCAGCGGCTTGGGCGTTATGATCTTCAGTAAGCCTTTTGCTGCAAAATCACGAAAGCTGAATTTCACGATACGGTCTTCCAGAGAATGAAAAGAAATTACGCAGATCCGGCCGTTATTTTTCAACAGTTCCACTGCCTTACGGATCACGATTTCCAGTGATTCCAGTTCCCGGTTGACCGCAATGCGCACTGCCTGAAAGGTCCTAGTCGCCGGGTGGATCCGGTAATGCCTGTATTTGTAAGGTATCGCCCTGGAGACCGCCTGGCTTAACTCTAACGTCGTGGAGATGGGATGCTTCTCCCTTTCTTTCACCAAATAGCGGGCAATACGGTTATGCCATCTTTCCTCGCCGAAATTCCAGAGCAGCTCTGAAAGTTCGTCTTCGTTAAGGTTATTCACCAGGTCATATGCGGATATATAACTGTTCCTGTCCAGCCGCATATCCAATGGCCCCTCGTTCTGAAAACTAAACCCCCTTAAGGGGTCATCCAACTGCGCGCTGGATACGCCTAAATCTAATAAGATTCCGTCTACTTTCTGCACACCTGCGTCAGAAAGTATCTTATCGACGTCAATAAAATTTCCGTAAACAAAATTACAGCTGGCACTGTAGTCACCAAGCCTTGATCTTGCCGTCTTTATCGCGTCTTCGTCGCGGTCAATGCCGATCAATTTGCCGCCGGGTGAAATGCGCTCGATGATCTTCAAGCTGTGGCCCCCCATACCAATGGTTGCGTCTACTATCGTCTTGCCGGCTGCGAGGTTCAAATAATTTATAATTTCACCGCACATCACGGGAATATGCAATTTCTCGTCCACTTTTTAAAAACCCGATTATATATCTTAACTGCTAATTGTCTACTAATTTTTCAGCAATCCCCTCGAAAGACTGACGGGAATTGGCATAAAATTCTTCCCATCCTTGAGCCGACCAGATCTCAATGCGGTTAGAGATACCGACGATAATGACCTCTCTTTTTATCCCGGCAAAATCTTTAAGGTATTGAGGAAGCAGGATCCTGCCCTGCTTGTCAGGGATAACATCCACGGCCCCGGAAAAATAAATACGGTTAAAGGTGCGGCCTTCCTGTTTTGTAAAAGAGATCGCCTTGAATTTATTTTCCTGCGACTTCCATTCTTCCTCGGAAAACATGAACAGGCATTTGTCTAAGCCGCGCGTGACAAAAAATTTATCGATGAAATTATTCTTGGCAACTTCCCGGAATTTGGCAGGTAAAATAAGGCGGCCCTTGCGGTCTATTGAATGTGAATACTCGCCATAGAACATAACTGAGTGCTCCCTATAGATTTGGCTGGCGCCAAACCCACTTTAAACCACTTTTAACCACTTAGTGGTCAAATTATAGTAAAAAGACCCCCTTTTGTCAAGATAAATAATTTAAAAAAGTATTGCGACACAAGATGTTGTGGCTAAAAGTTAATAAAAATGGATATATTGTGGCGGGTGGGAGATCAGGAAGATAAAATATTTTTTGCTTTTTTGACGTCTTTGGCGATCTGGCTGGCTAAATAGGTAAGCGCGGGTATTCTCTTCTCTGCTCTTATTTTTTTGACGAATTGCACTTCTAAATCTTCTCCGTAAATATTTTTAGTGAAATTAAAAATATAAACCTCAACATGCTTTTCTGCGCTATTGCGCCCCAAGAGGACTGTCGGTTTTCTACCAATATTGCATACAGCGTCAAAGGCCTTTCCCTGAAAAATGGCCTTCACGGCATAGACGCCAGAAGGCGGAAGTATTTCATGATGCGGATTTATATTGGCAGTAGGAAAACCGATCTTACCGGCCAGAGAAATTCCTTTGATCACCGTGCCCAACACGGTTACCGGCCGCGAAAGTAGTTTTTGCGCCGTCGCAAGTTTTCCTTTAGTGATTAATTTGCGGATCCGGCTGCTAGAGATCAGGCGATGATTTATTTTGATCACCTTGAAAACCTTTAGCCCGTAATCGCACTCTCCGGATAAGCTCTTTAAAAGCCCGCAGTCACCTTTTGCGTATCTACCAAAACGGAAATTCTTTCCTACATAAATGAATCGCGCGCCGATCTTTCTTACGAGGATTTTCTTGACGAAGTCCTCTGCTCCGATCTGCGCAAACGCCGTGCTGAATTTTATCACTATGCAGGCGTCAATTCCGATCTCCGCGATCAAACGCAGGCGGTGCTGCAAAGAATAAAGGCTCTGCTCTTTCTGCGGGTGCGGATAGAAAGTCACCACGACACTCCTGCCGTTTATTGCCTGGGCCCTCTTCACTGCCGCTTTCAAGGTAAACCTGTGGCCAAG
>CAIRWO010000105.1 GCA_903882345.1 Candidatus Omnitrophota bacterium
AGTAGCAATAATAATAATTGGCAAGGAATTTTATTTAACTATTTTTTGACTACCCCCTTTTACTTGCTCAGATACCGCACTAAACCCGCTCAGGATTTAGAAAAATTTTTATCGATTGAAAATGACCCGCCGCCCTTGATCATCAATGCTAGGCAAATGGCAATGACTAATAGGTGATATTCGATGCCTTCCCCCTTTTGCATTCCCGACCAATTCATGAAAAAACCGTTGTGCGCATGCACCATAGATATGGCTACGACCATGACAACGGCGATCCCAAAAGCTGCTAAACGGGTAAAAAGCCCTATGATCAACGCAATAGCGCCAAGGAATTCGGCGGCAATCGCCAGCAAGGCAAAGATAACCGGGATATGCATTTTGTCCGTGAAGGAAGCCAATGTTGCACTAAACCCATGCCCGCCGAACCAGCCAAGCGCCTTTTGGCTGCCATGCGGAAAAAAGACGATCCCGAGCATTAACCTGAGCACAAAAGCTGAAAGGTCGTCTTTAGTTCTAATTAATTCTTTACACATATACTGCCTCCTCTCGTTAGTCGATACGCTTATTTTTTCTCTCTTCCAACAGAGAATGCATCGGCAAGATACTTACCTATTCCGTAATAAGTGCGGTTTGCCGGATTAAAAATAAACGGTTTGATCTTATCGATATCCGGAGAACCGTCTTTAGCCAGTAGCGCCTCTTCCACCTTTATATCTTTGATCTCACCGATAAATTGCGTATGCAATCCGATTTTAATATGCTGAAGTAGTGCGCACTCTAAGACAAAAGGAAATTCTTTAACATACGGCGCATCGACAAAATCGCTCTTAACCGGGGTAAGTTTGGCAGCAGCGAACTTATCTTCTTTTCTTCCGGAAGCCATCCCGAAATAATCAGCTTCTTTGATATATTTTTCTGAAGGGATACTGATGGTAAACGCCTTGCGTTCCATCAGATTGCCGTAAGTATATGTGGCTTCCCGTAAGGCAATACTTACACA
Source organism: Candidatus Omnitrophota bacterium (assembly GCA_903882345.1). GTDB lineage: Bacteria > Omnitrophota > Gorgyraeia > Gygaellales > Profunditerraquicolaceae > CAIRWO01. The sequence goes on from CAIRWO010000105.1 coordinate 1,001, forward strand.
GGGCGGATCAGAACAACATATGCCGCCCCAGGCAACTGCCATGGCATTGGGTTTACCTGCTGTATCATATGTGCCGACAATAAAAACCGGCGTAGGAAAAACTATGGTTTTGGCTCCGATGGATTTTTTCATACGCACCCTTTCTTTACTTTACCTTTATTATATCCCTGGGATAGGGCTTATCAAGACAATTTGGGCCGTACAATGAATGGACCGTGTTAAACAGGAATCTCGACCGGATAAATAGCGATGCTCATGATTCATCAGATTCCTTAACTACCGCATGAAAGTTGACCGGCCGCGCGATGTAACTGAAAATTTTAAAAACAGGATTGAGGATCTTGCTGCGATGTTTTGCGTAGATGTATAGCGGGATAAGATTAAACTTAAGCCTTCTCTTTGGCTCATAGCCCGTAGGCCCCATTTCATATTTTTTGATTTTATTTTCTATGCACCAATTCATCAGATCACGGAATCTTACAAAATAAAGATGGTATTGGTAGGCGAGTGCGTAATCAAAACCCAGATAATAATCAATAAAATAATCCCCCGATACCAGGCAAAGGGCGAATGCCACTAATTTATTATCGATCCTCCAAAGAAAAAACTTGGTTTCCTCCGGCATATTCTTCGATATATTCCGGAAAAAATCTGGCGAAAGTTTCTCCAGGCTGATTTCCTGCTTGTGATAGATTTGTAAGTAAAGGGTATGCACTTCGTCCAATGCCTTATCTTCTAACTTATTCGTAATTTCTAAATCGATTTTAACCCGGCCGTCAATTTCCTTAAACTTCCTTCTTAAGCCGCTGCGGGAAATGCTGCTTAATGTTTTTAAATATCCCTCAAAGCTTGCAAAAGAAATATCCATATCCGTGGATGGCAGAGAGAGCATACTGATAAAATCATTACCAAGGGACTTATCAAAAATTTTCCGGTAATCAGATTGAAAATCCTTAAAGGCAATAATCCCTGCTTTCTCCTGCCTGGCTATCTCTTCCATGGATCTGTATATTGCCTTAATTATCCTTTCCGGCTCACCCGCTATCCCTATCCTGCCCTGCCCCATAGGTAAACCGCAAAACAAAACCTTGGGGCTAAAGATCCGAGGAAAAAAACGTTTAATAAAGTTGGTAACCCCTTTAAGCTTGCCGGCGATAGCAACGTCTACTGGAAAATCCATCGTAAAACAACTGGTTGCTCCCACCGGAGTATTGTTATCGTAAATCAAAATATAAAAAAAGGAAAACTGCTCTAAATTTGATTCATCAAGGGTTTTAAAAAAATAGTAGTTTTCTATGACCTTAGGGAAAACATGCAGCCAATCCTGCGGGGGGATCTCTTCTATTTTTCTTACTACCTTTATCTTAAGGCCTGATTCTGTTTCCATATTTATCCTGCTGCGACCAGCATAATCCCAAAGACCACGCAGATAATCCCCATCCAGCGTGAAGGGCTGATCTTTTCTTTTAGGAAAAGCCCGGAGGCGAGTGTAATTAAGATATACCGCATACTGTCCAAAGAGAAAGCGAAGTTCAGATCTGATTTTGAAAGTACAAATAGCCAGAAACCCAGGGAAACAGTACTAAAGATAAAACCAATCCATACCCGCGGGATCCTGATTAATTGCCAGGTAAACTGAAGCGCCTTCTTTATGGTATTAACGTGTAAATCCAAGGAATTAATCGATGACTTCAGGAATAGCTGGCTGATAGTATCAAAGATGTCGGTCAAAAGTATCAAACCGATGATAAGGAAAATGTGCTGTTTCATACCGGCCTCGCTTTTTGCCGGCTGCTCATTGAAACAAGTATTACTCCCGCCAGGATGAAACAAATACCGGACCATCTTAGCAAGGATATCTTTTCATGAAGAAATATCAAAGAGACGACCGGAATCCCGACATAGCTGAAACTGGCTACGGGTACCGCTACGCTCAAATCGATTTTCGAAAGTATGGCCGACCAGATTATAAATAAGCACAATACGGAAAATAAACCCACCCATAAGAAGGGAGACGGAATAACGGTTTTAATAAACACGATGCCCTCGCTCAGGGTGTTAATCCCCAAAAGATTCCCCGACATGGCGCTCTTCTTAAAACAAAACTGGGCGAAAGTTTCCAATACGTCGGTGAATATAAGAAATAAAAGTATTTTAAAGGTAATATGTTTTTTGGAAGACATTTTAAGAGAATTTCATGTATAGCGCCTGGAACTTCGCTATCTCTTTTTTTACGTCCGGCTTTGTTACCACAGCCGATATTGCGCACAATCCGTCAGCGCCTGCGGCAATTACTTCTCTGGCATTGGTTAAGTTTATCCCGCCGATGGCGATAATTGGAATGGAAACCTGCTTTCGTATTTCTTTTATCAGCTTCAAGCCTTTTGGCTTTCCTGCATCTAACTTTGTTCGCGTGGCAAATACCGGGGCTATACCTATATAGTCTGCCTTGAGTTTTTGCGCTTGTCTTGCTTCTTTTACGCTATGGACAGTAAGGCCAATGATCTTATTCTTACCCAAGAGCTTCCTAGCTACTTTATAAGGCAAGTCATCGCCGCCTAAGTGCAACCCGTCTGCGCCTACGCTTAAAGCTATATCCAAGCGGTCGTTAATTAAAAAAATCGCTCCTTTGCAAATTGACTTTAATTTCAAGGCTTCTTCATACATCTGCCTTGTGCCGGCGTCTTTATTTCTATACTGAATAATTTTTACGCCACAGGCTAGAGCATTCTTTACGTCGCTCGTGTTTCCTGCGCGGCTTAGCTTGGAATCGGTAATAAAATAATAACCTTTTAACATTCTACCTTTTGCATCCGTTCGATTGTTTTTTTATCCAAATTAAAAATACAGTCAAAAATCTTTTCCTTAAAAGTTCCCGGCCCGCTGGATAACTTGACGGCGCATTCCGCGGCGATCTCAAAACACACCAGCGCAGCAGCCGCCGCGTAGGCCAGATCTTTCTCTACGGCAGAAAACGTCCCTATCACAGAACTGGCCATACAGCCTGTGCCGACAATATGCGCCATCATCGGATGGCCGTTTTTTATTATGTAGAGTTTTTTACCGTCGGTGACAATATCTTCTTTGCCCGTTACCACCACTGTGCATTTACGGCTGCGGGCAAGGTTTTGCGCTATCTTTACCATATCTTTACCGACACGGCCGGCATCAACGCCCTTTGTCTTCACGGATTCCCCGCTAACCCGGGCAATTTCCGAAGCATTACCTTTGATAATATTTATTTTTGTTTCATTAAGCAGCTCGAGGCTCTTTTTGTCGCGCAATTGCGTAGCCCCTGCTCCGCAAACATCAAGCACCACCGGAATGCCTTTACGATTGGCGCTTTTTGCGGCAAGCTTCATTGCCTCGATTAATTCCGGGGTCAACGTGCCGATATTCAGGACAAGGCTTGAGGCAATTTCAGCCATTTGGCCAACTTCTTCTTTTGCGTGCGCCATCACCGGAGAAGCGCCCAGCACCTTTACAATATTTGCGCAATCATAAATCGTAACCCAGTTCGTTAAATGATGCACGACCGGCTTTTGCGTCCTGACTTTTTCCAATAAAGCATAAGCATCAATTTTTATTTTTTTCATATTAGTTTTCTACGGAGATTATAAACAGGTATATTTTATTTGGGGACGAGAAAATAGGCTAAGGCAGATATTGCCGCCGTGCAAGGAACCGTTAATAGCCACGCCCAGACGATCCTGCCGGCAACCCCCCAGCGGACCGCGCTTATCCGCCTGACTGAGCCAATACCCATAATTGCTCCGGTAATCGTATGGGTAGTGCTTACCGGTATGCCAAACGCGGAAGACGTAAAGAGCATAACCGCAGCCCCTGCTTCCGCGCAAAAACCATCTACAGGCTTAAGCTTGGCAACTTTCTGCCCCATAGTTTTAACGATCCGCCAGCCGCCAAACATCGTGCCAAGTGCAATTGCGGTATGACAGACAATTACAACCCAAAAAGGAATGTAAAATTTAGAGCCCAGTAATCCTGCGCTAAAAAGTAAGCTGGCGATAATGCCCATAGTTTTCTGCGCGTCATTGCCGCCATGGCCTAAACTATAGAGCGCAGCGGAAATCAACTGCCCTTTTCGAAAAATATGGTCTACCTTTAACGGCGCGCTTCTTCTGAATATCCAATAAACAGCAATGCCAAACAGTAAACCTAAAATCAACCCAGCTATCGGTGAAACAAATATAAATGTAACTGTCTTTAGAATACCACTCCAGACCAGGGATTTTGGGCCTGCCTTTACCATTGCCGCTCCGATCATTCCGCCGATCAAGGCATGCGAAGAACTCGTAGGCAGTCCGAAAAACCAGGTAATAAGGTTCCAGCTGCAGGCGCCGATCAAGGCACCAAAGATAACCTGCTTATCTACAATCGTAATGTCGATAATCCCTTTACCGATAGTATTGGCAACATGCAGCCCGAAAAAAAGAAAGGCAATAAAATTAAAAAATGCCGCCCAAACGATGGCTATGCGCGGGGAGAGTACGCGGGTAGAAACAACTGTGGCAATGGAATTGGCTGAATCGTGGAATCCGTTCAAAAAATCAAAGGTAAGCGCAAGGGCGATCAGAAGGAGGACACCGAATGTCATATATTAAGCCTGCTTTAAAAGGATGGCACCTACTACGTGAGTTACGTCTTCGCATATATCAAGGACAGTTTCCGCGTCTTGATATATTTCTTTTAGTTTAATTACGGTAATCGGGTCTTTTGAATTTTCGAAAACTTCCGCAAGCATCGCGTCTCGCATCGCGTCGCCGACATTTTCCAAACGGTTGATCTCAACGCAAGATTCCTGGATAGCTTTTGAATTTTTCAGATTACGTAAACCCTTGACCGCGTAGGCTACGGCATTAACCGATTCATTGATCACAGAAGCGAATTCAATAAGATTTTTATCGACGGATGTAAGCTTATAGACCACCAGCCGGCTAGCGATCGTATTGATCATATCGGTTATATTATCCAGCTCTTTAGCCAAGGCATGGATATCCTCACGGTCAAATGGCGTAATAAATGTTTTGTTCAGGTGTTCGAAAATATCGTGTGAGACTTCATCTCCCTGATGCTCGATCTCTTCCATTTTCTGAAGCGCTGCCTTGTCTACCGCGCCCTTGGAGACCAATTCCTTAAAGTAAACTGCCGCGTCAACAGCATAGTCAACCTGCTTATCAAAGAGATCAAAGAAATTGAATTCCTTGGGAAGAAATTTGAACAGCATAATGACTCCTTTTTTTTAGAAATATCCTGTAAGGCAGGCTGTTACACAAAGGTAGTTAATTATATAAGCAATACCTCGCTAAAGCAAGAATATTTTAGTTATAAGCCGATACCTTATGTTTAAAATTTACCTAACCGATCATTAACCCTTCAACGCGGATTTGGACGCCATGCCTGCTTTTATTAATAAAATTTACCAGCCCGCTATGGCGCCACTGGAGCATACAGCGGTGCGGCAAAAACCAATAGCGCATACCTATTTTTAATTCCTTATTCGCCGCCTGCACAATCCCCTCATATGCCTCTGCGGAATAATAACCGATATCCTTATGCTCACCCGTACGGGAATTTAAGGGGCCGGTTACACACCAGGCCATTACGCCGTTGACTTGATCAACATTCATTACTACCCCGCAATGGGTGACCGGGCAGCCGCATGACATACCCATAGGCCGGCCGATGATTATATCTCCTATCTTTATCTCCAATTCTTTTGTCCTGGCAGGATTATGCGGGAGGATCGTTTCCCGCGGCCCGGGTTCATCCGGAAAGGGATCCAATATAAAATCATATTCGCGGCCGAGGGAATCTTTCCATGATCTGGCTTGATCCTTTAGCGGTTCCGCTCCGGCGATATTGATTTTTTTGCTGCCTAGATGTATGCACTTGTCTATTTCTTGTGGATTTTTCAAGACAACCCGGACAAACTGCGCGCATGATTTTTGGCCGCACAAACCGCAATCCAGGCCCGGCAGTTGCTCCAATGTTTCTTTTAAATCACCCGCCTCATCCATACGATCGTTCCTCCTATTCGCCCCGGTAAAACATCTCGTTTTCCAGCGGACGGACAACTCCAAAATGCTGCTGCCATCCGATTTCTTTTTTCCCGACACAGACGGTGCAAGTGCCGACCGGCGGATTACCCCGCAGCGTTAAAGGATAACTTACCGCTGCTGAAGCATGTATTTTCTTCACAACCGCGTTGATCCCAATGCCATAAAGGGCATTGGTTTCACAGATAGCTATATCGCCTGCAGCACTCATAATACGGGCCCTGAATACCTCACGCTCTGCCTGAGAGATCAAGTCGATCTTCGTTACTACCACAACATCGGCGAGCGTAAGCATCGGCCCGATCTTTCTCGGCAGGTTCATTCCGCTCGTAGCTTCTAGGACAACAATGCCCAGGGACCCCACAATGTACGGAGAACAGCGCAGACACAATCCCGCCGTCTCAACAAAGAGAAAATCGGCCTTCTCTCTGCCTGCCCAATCAACGGCATCGCCCAAAACCATAACATTGCAATGGTCAGGGCAGAGCTCTCCTGAATAAACTTTTTTCACCGGGATACCGAATTCCTTTTTGAATATCTCGTCTTCCACGGCATACTGCACATCTACTTTTAGATAAACAGGACGGAACCCGGAATGGATTATCCTTTTGATGATTTGTTTTAAGACTGTTGTCTTACCGGTTGTCGGAGGCCCCGCGCAAACAATGACCTTCATTTAGCCCTCCTTAAACATATCTTCCTTAAACATATCTTCATTCAGGCGCTCGCCGCTGCGGATCAACTGCCGGAAATGCAAGATCAGATCGTCCAGTTTTTTAATCTGCTCGGCAACTTTCAGTTCACCGTCATGGGTATCTATAACTTTTACCATTGCCCCGTTCTGCATTACTACGCGAAAATCGGATAACAACGCGATACGCGGGTCGTGTGTGACAAAAATGAAAATTTTTTCGTATTTTCTTAACAACTCAAGGGCCTTTGTCCGGTGGATCCCGGCATTCTCAATTTCATCCAAAAGGATAACCGGGGAATTACCGATGATCACCGCGTCGGCAATAAGCAAGGCACGGGTCTGTCCGCCTGATAACTCCGTCATTGCGTTCTTAGGATCGATCGGCTCGCCCGTCAATTGGTTGGAAAAATCGATGGTCTCTTCAACAGCCGATAGGATGTTATCCCGGCGCCGGATACCGGCGTGGATTTCCAAAAATTCATGGACCGGAAGGTCGGAAAGAAAATTTGTATGCTGTGTTATAAAAGCAATCGGGTTCTTGGAGGGATCGTTCATAAATTCCTCGGGCGCAGGGGCGCCGTTAATAAGAACGCGGCGTTTCGTGGGGGTATCGCAATCGGCAAAAAGCGCTATATCATCAACCAGGGTGGTTTTTCCGGAGCCGGTAGGCCCGACAACGCTGATCACATCACCCATTCTAAGGGTGATCTCCCCAACCGGTTCGGGCTGGCCGTCCTTACCCACGCCGCCCAAAATACATAATTTATCAATATGCATCTAATATTCCTTTATTTTAAGCACCTGTTTCAATATCTGCCGCGGATAATCCTCGCCATAGCCCATAGATGTTAACCAGACAAACAGCTTCTGCTCAAGTTCATAGGCGGTCCTTTTATCTTTATCAATAAGATTATTTAATTCATGGGGGTCATTGTTTAGATTATAAAGCTCCTTGATGCCCGTGTCCAGCGAATAAATAAACTTGAGGCCTTCGGGTGTCTGGATCGCCCTCTTATAGCTGTAAAAACGGTAATCTGTTTCGCTAAAAGCTGTTAACTCCATGCGCCTGCCCGTCATGCAAGGCAGAAGGCTGGTTCCCTGCATCTGTTTATTAACTTTATCCGAAGCTTTGATCCCGAGCAGATCCAAAAGCGTAGGCATTACGTCAATCGCCCTTACCTGGTCTTCAATGGCCAGGCCTGCCTTTGTATACGGCAGCCAAAAGATCAACGGCACATGGATAAGTTCATCGTATAATGAAAATCCGTGGTCAAAATGTTTATGCTCATAAAATTCCGTACCGTGATCGGAAAAGAGAACGATAATTGTATTCTTAAGCAGCCCCATATGCTCCAATTCATTTACAAACCCGGCAAAACGCGCATCGACATCCTTGATCTTTTCGTCATAAAGCGCCCTCCAGAAGCGCACATCTTCCTCCGTCAGGCTGACAGGCCCTTTTTCTAAACCTTCCTCCCTGATAGCTGCTTCTTCTTCCTTGCCCCCTTTAAGCCTGCCGCTATAAGGAGGGTCTACAAACTCCCTGGTATAACCTCCCGGCGGGTCATACTGGCCATGAACATCATAACCGTGGAGGAATACAAAAAATTTGTTCTGGGAATTCTTTTTAAGCCACTCCAATGCCGCGGGTATGCTTTTATCCATACCGCCGAATTTCGGCCCCTCAAAATACGCATCAAAACCCTGCCCAAAGCCAAAGGCAGCCCCTACACCGGCATCGCCCGTAAATCCGCCGGTTACATAACCGTTCTCTTTTAAAATTTCCGCTAAAGTAATAACTCCAGGAGAAAGTTTTTTAAGGTTTGACAGGGTCTTTTCTTCGTTGGTATAGGTTGAATATTTATTGATCAACTTATGCTGAGAAGGATAGAGCGATGTAAAGTAGCTCATTGTGGCAGGGACTGTCCAGCTGGCCTGGGATATCGCATGCTTAAACAAAAACCCTTCTCTGGCGAACCTATCGATAGTCGGGGTTGTTTTTCTAAAATATCCCAGACAGCCCGTGTGGGATGCCTGAAGGGCATCGAAAGAAATGAAGATAACATTGCATCCTGCATAATCTCCGGGCTTAACCTCCTTATTTTCCCCCGCGGCCCAAAGGAGACTAATACAAATAGATAAGCTTAAAAATATACTAAGAAGAAAAACATTTTTTAACTTAATCATATGTCCCTTTCTTTCTTGCCCTGACAATAAGCATTTTCATTGAATCAAAAACATCCCCGTCCCTAAACTCGATCTTATGCAATTTTTTAAAAACCGGCGACGCGTTCTTATAAACTTCTTTGATTTTTTTTATTTGTTCTTCCTTTATGGCTGCATTGCCTATCCATTGATTTACCGACTCTTTTGTAATGTACCCGAAAAACTTAATGCCGGCAAAGGGGAGTTTTGCCAGCGCCCGCCTGAAATCCTGCTCTAGAAAAAAGTTTTTCCTGGCTGGATTACGCAGTTTTTGGATAAGAAATGTTTCGTCTTTATCCAACCTGCCATAAGCGGTTAAATGGCACAATACCAGCCTTCCGCCGGGTTTCAAAACCCGGAAAATTTCAGATAATACAGCATCCACTTCCATAAATTGCATGCCTTGGCGGCAGACGCAGGCATCAAAGGTATTGCTCTTGAACGGTAAGCTTTCCGCCGGAGCCAAAAATATCTTGTCCACGCATCCTTTGGCCTGGCCGGACATCTCTCGACAAATATCAATACCGACTATATATTTTACGCGGCCGAAAAATGCCTGCGCGATTTTACCCGTACCAATAGCAACATCTAAGACACTGGCTTTAGGACCGGCCTGAGCCAAGTCGCATATCTTGCGGATAAGTACTTTATCATCCACCCATTGGGAAGAACGATTATACTTACGCGCCCTTTTTGCAAAATGGTTAAGAGGGTTCAAAACAATGCTCCCTTTCTTTGGTAATATCCCATACCTGATGGAAATAATGCCGCAGGGTCTCTTCGTTTAAGCCGGTAAGGTTGACGATTTCGTCGTCATAGTCGCTCACCTTTCTGCGGGAAAGCATCGTAAGAAACCCCACGATATCTTTTATCTTTCCGGATTCTACGGCATATTTGTATAAACTCGTCCCGGGAAAAGGAACCAGGTATTTTACCAGCGGCAGGAACCGGCTCTGCTTGATAAAATCAACCATTTTATGCAAGGATGCGTCCGTTTCACCATAAAGCCCAACGATAAAAAGGCCGCGCACAGACAGCCCCGCGTCAAACGCTGTCTGAACACCAAGATCAATATCCTTGATCAGGATATTCTTCCTGTTAGCATCCAGGACGTCCTGGTCGTAAGACTCGATGCCGAACCAGATCCCCTGGCATCCGGTTTCCTTCAATACGCCGGCAAGCTTTTTGCTTACCTTCTGCACGCGGGCAAAACAATGATAGCACACAGCGTATTTCTTTAAGATGCCGCATACCTTCATTGCGCGCTCTTCGATAACATTAAAGGTAAGGTCGTTCAGCCAGGCGTAATCAAAGTTAGTCGCTTTTTTTAAATAGGCAACTTCTTCTTCGAAGCGTTCTATGCTTTTTAAGCGTAACTTCGGTATAGTCTTAAAACAAAAAGAGCATTCCTGCGGGCATCCCCGCATCGAAGAAATCAATATCTGGCCGTTCTTAACGATACTTTCATAATTAGGCCAGATCGTATAATCCAATAAAGGTAGATTATCAAGGTTCTTGATTTGCGGCCTTGCCGGATTGACCTGCACGCTGCCGCCTTGTTTATAAGCCATGCCTTTTATGCCGTTAAAATCGATCTTGCCTGCCGCGAAATAATTATTTAAAAACTCAATAAGCGTAAGTTCTGCCTCTCCTAATATGGCGCAATCCGCAGAAGTATGCTTAAGTATGATTTCCGGCAAAGACGTAACCAGCGGCCCGCCTAAAAATATTAATTTTTCGGGATATTGTTTTTTTATCAGCTGGGTAACCTTTTGGAGAAAAACAAAAGAATCGCAGTAAGTGGCTATACCTATGATATCCGCTTCTTTTAAATTATCCAGCACCAGCTGTTCAGGGTTATCTTTAAGCCGGCAATCAATGACTTTTAAGCGATAACCCATTTTTTTGACCAATGTCGCCATATAGGTAAAACCTTCAAAAGGGCCGGTAACAAGAAATTCCCTGCCCGGAGTAGGAATTTGCGGAGACGGCGGAATTATGAGAACAACAGTCTCCTGCCTAGGGATAATCTCTTTTGCATAAGATATTGTTTTTAAAACATCTTCCTGGGAGTCTATCATTACCAATACCCTGTTTTTTTGATCCTCTCCTGGGTTGCTTTGTCTATCTCAGGAGGAAAGG
>CAIRWO010000106.1 GCA_903882345.1 Candidatus Omnitrophota bacterium
ATCTATTGTCTACCTGCTTATTATCTGATTATAGCTTACGGACTTTTGCGGATCAACCCGATAAGGATGCGCCTCGGCATAATAACGTTTATTACCTGCTTGCATTTTTTCCCTCTCAGGATAATTTACGAACCGTCATTCACGCAGTTTAAAAAAATATCCGGTTGGCGGGAAATAGGCAGCGAAATCAGGCGAAAAATACAGGCCGGTGACATTATCGTGCTTTCTCCCCTCAGGCAGATTGTTCCCTTTTGGTATTACTATAAACCGGAAGAGAAAACCAATCGCATCGTTGATGAGATGGCCTTTGAACCAAAAGAAAAATGGGAAACGGTTTATAATGATAATAATATTTTAATAATGGGTCCTGAACTTGGACAGGCTGGGAAGTTTGTAGAAAAACATGAAAAATATTTTAAACAAGCGAATACGGTATGGCTCGTTATTGCTCCTTATTGGCCAGGGCAGGGAAATTCGAGAGAATATTTTCTTAACTATTTTTCTCAACGCCACGTATTGAAAGGCTATAGCGATTATCCATTTCAAGGAATTGAGGTTTATCGATTTTGTCGGAAGTAATATTTTTTTAACATTGAAAGAGCTTTGTGTGCCCGGGAAGATATTTAGAAGTACAGTTTCTAGGTCATTCCCGAAGCATCTGTTTTTCTGTCTCTACACAAAAAACTCCCTATCCAGGCTCCTGTATTGAATCGCCTCTGAAAGATGCTCAGTTTTAATCTGCTCTGAGCCCGCCAAATCCGCAATCGTCCTTGAAACCTTCAATATTTTATCATAGGCCCGCGCGCTGAAATTCAGTTCAGCCATTGCCATTTTAAGCAATTCAGCTTCCTCTTTGCCTAAAACGCAGAATTTTCTTACCTGCTTGTGGCTCATCTGGGCATTATGGAATATGCCTTCATCTTTAAACCGCTCAGCTTGGATAGCGCGCGCTTTGTTTATCCGTTCCTTAATCTGTGCGGAAGTCTCCGCAGGCAAGTTACTGGATAACTCTTGATACCGCGCAGCCGGGACCTCTATGTGTATATCTATCCTATCCAATAAAGGACCGGATATCTTTGAACGGTATTTATACACCTGTGTCGTGCCGCAGCGGCAGACAGATTTGAGCTGCCCTAATGAGCCGCAGGGGCAGGGGTTCATTGCCGCTACGAGCATAAAGTTTGCCGGGAAAACCAGGCTCTTTATTACCCGGGAAACCCGTACCGCAGCATCCTCCAAGGGCTGGCGCAGCGCTTCCAGGCAATCCCGCCGGAACTCCGGCAATTCATCAAGGAAGAGGATACCTTGGTGCGCGAGGCTGATCTCTCCGGGCTTAGGCAGTGAGCCGCCGCCGGTCATTGCTCTGCTTGATATCGTATGATGGGGATTACGGAACGGCCGCTTGGCGCTAAGCCCTTCGTTAGCAGGCAAGAGGCCCATTACCGAATGGATTATAGTGATCTCACAGGCTTCTTCAGCTGTTAGATCCGGCATGATCGTGGGGATACGTTTTGCAAGCATGGTCTTGCCGCTTCCCGGCGGTCCGATCATCAGGATATTGTGCCTGCCGGCTACCGCGACTTCAATTGCCCGTTTGGCAAAATATTGGCCCTTTACTTCAGAAAAATCAACATTATAACCCGAATTCTGCTTAAAAAGGCTTTCTATATCCAGCTTAAACGGCTCGATAATTTGCGGATTATTCAGGAATTCAACGGCTTCACTCAATGTCTTTAGCGGCCGCACAAAAACATCACGCGCAAATGCCGCTTCCTTGGCGTTCTGCCATGGCAGGAGGATGTTCTTCCTGATTTTAGATTTAGCTAAGG
>CAIRWO010000107.1 GCA_903882345.1 Candidatus Omnitrophota bacterium
ACTATCATCACTATAACCGATAGGCAGGGCAATACGCTTGCCTGGTCAGCCCCGGGTATTGTCGGTTACAGCGGCTCAAAGAAATCTACGCCTTTTGCCGCCCAGATAGCAGCTGCCGATGCCGGAAGGAAAGCAAAAGACATCGGGATCAAGGAAGTGGATGTTTACGTAAAGGGCCCGGGCTTCGGCCGCGAATCGGCGATCCGGGCGCTTCAGGCCGCAGGCCTCGTAATAACTTCCATCAGGGATATTACTCCTATCCCGCATAACGGCTGTCGTCCGAAAAAGAAAAGGAGAGTATAGTAAATGGCTCGATATACTGGTGCCAACTGCAGGCTTTGCCGCAGGTCCGGCGAAAAATTATTCTTAAAAGGACCAAGGTGTTATACGCCAAAGTGCGGGTACGCGAAAAGGGCTTGTCCGCCCGGAGACCACGGCCAGAATAGAATAAAGCTTTCTAACTACGGCGTGCAATTAAAAGAAAAACAAAAAGTAAAATGGATGTATGGCGTCCTGGAACGGCAATTCCGCATATACTTTGAAAAGGCTGCCCGGACCAAGGGCGTTACCGGCCGTATCCTGCTTCAGTTATTGGAGAGAAGGCTGGATAATGTTATCTTCAGGATGGGATTGGCATCTTCCCGCGTGCAGGCCCGGCAGATCGTGCGCCATAATTTTATATATGTGAATTCTCATCGCACAAATATACCTTCTTTTCTGGTAGATAAGGACGATATTATCGAACTTAAGGCAAAGGAAAAGGCGCTGAAGAAGATCAAAGAGAATATGGAGCTTTCTAAAGACCGGACTGTGCCGGCCTGGCTTGCATTCAATGCCAATGAAATAAAGGCTAACGTCTTGAGGCTGCCGGAAAAAGAAGATTCCGAGAGCGCGATCCAGGAACAGCTGATCGTAGAATTGTATTCCAAATAAACAGTAACTCAATTGGCTATTTTGTTTAATTAAGGGAGGAAATAGATGGGCATAAAATGGAGAGATTTTCAGTTACCGAAAAGGCTTGAATGCGATGAAGCGAGCTATACCAGTACTTACGGAAAATTTAGCGCGGCACCCTTTGAAAGAGGCTATGGCGTGACCATCGGCAATTCCTTGCGCAGGGTCCTTTTGTCTTCGATCGAAGGCAGCGCCGTAACGGCGGTAAAGTTTGAAGGGGTGGCGCATGAATTCTCGACTATCCCCGGGATTATGGAAGACGTTACCGAGATAATCCTTAACGTAAAGACCCTCGTAATCAATTCGCATTCCAAGATCCCCAAAACGATATACATAAAAAAGAACACCAAGGGCGAGATCAAGGGCAAAGACATCGAAGCCGACGACACCATTGAAATAATCAACCCGGACCTGCATATCGCGACTCTCACCAAGGATAGCAAATTCCACATGGAAATGGAAGTGGCAAAGGGCAGGGGTTATGTGCCGGCGGAGGCAAACAAGAAGGAAGACCAGCCGCTGGGGGTTGTCCCGATCGATTCGATCTTCTCGCCGGTAAGAAAGGTTGACTTTTTCGTCGAGAATACCCGCGTCGGGCAAAGGACGGATTACGATAAGCTGATTGTTGAGATTTTTACCAACGGCGCGATTTCCCCGAAGGACGCCCTGCTCTACGCTTCTAACATATTGCAGAGGCATCTGGACATCTTCGTCAGCTTCGGCCAGTTACCGGAGGACATTGAAGAAGAAGAGCCGGAAATGACCAAGGAAGAAGCGGTCCTTTATGAAAAGCTAAGGCTGCCGATCTCGGAACTGGAATTGTCGGTAAGGAGTTCAAACTGCCTTAGAGAAGCAAATATAAAAATGATCGGTGATCTGGTAAAAAAGAGCGAAGAAGAAATGCTCGCTTTTAAAAATTTCGGCAAAAAATCATTAACCGAGATCAAAGAGCTTCTCGCGGGCATGAGTTTGGCCTTGGGCATGCAGATCGATGCGAAAAAATTAAAGAAGTAATTTATCAATAAGAAAAGACAAGGATAGATTATGAGGCATAAAGATAAACGGCTACAATTGAACCGCTTTACAAGCTGGTATAAGGCTACACTGGCAAGCATGGCAAGGAGTGTGCTCATATATCAGTCCATCCGGACCACAAAGACAAAGGCAATGGCGGCAAAGCCTTTGGTCGAGAAGCTGATTACGCTGGCAAAGGAGAATACACTTGCCGCGAAGAGGCGGGCATATGTGATTCTCGGAGACCATAGGCTGGTCAAGGTTTTATTTAACGATATCGGTCCGAGGTTTGCTAAGCGGACAGGCGGTTACACCCGGGTATTAAGTTTGGGTAACCGGCGGGGGGACGGGGCGCAGTTATCTATCCTGGAGCTGACGGAGATCAAGAAGAAGGAAATCAAGAAGCACAAGAAAGAAGCCAGGAAAGAAGAAGATAGGGCAGCGGAAAAGCCCTCCGAAAAGCCGGCTGAAGAACAGAGGCCGCGCACGGATACTGCGGTCAAGGAAGAAAGGCATCCGGCGGAGACCAAAAAACCGCCCAAAAAATTTCTTGGAGGCATAAGAAACATATTTAAGAAAGAAAGAAGAGATTCGTTATAAGGTTTAAGGCGATGAAAATAGATACGCGGGTATCCGATCGTCTGAAAAAAATCAACCCTTCATCCACGCTTGCCATTACTTCCAAGGCAAAGAAACTCAAATCCGAGGGGCAGGACATCGTAAGCCTTGGAGCCGGCGAGCCGGATTTTGATACCCCTGATTTTGTCAAAGCCGCGGCAATCGAGGCAATAAATTCCGGCTTCACCAAATATACTCCTACCACGGGAATTCCCGAATTAAAAAAAGCCATCTGCGAAAAATTAAAAAAAGATAATTTATTGGATTACGCACCCAGCCAGATTGTCGTTTCCTGCGGCGCGAAACACTCTATCTTCAACGCGCTTATGGTGCTGCTTAAACGCGGGGATGAGGCCCTGATCCCTTCTCCTTACTGGGTAAGCTACCCGGAGATGGTAAATCTCTGTGAAGCCAAACCGGTTTTTATTCAGGCCCTTGCGGAAAATAATTTTAAAATTACTGCCAATGACCTTAAAAAAAACATTACAGCGAAGACCAAGGTCCTGATCTTAAATAGTCCTTCCAATCCCTGCGGAAGCGTTTATAATGAGCTTGAGCTTAAGGAGATCGCCGCGGTCTGCGCCGCGCGAAAAATATTCGTCATCAGCGACGAGATATACGAAAAGATCATTTTCGATAATTTAAAACACGTATCGATTGCCGGTTTCGCTAAAGATATATATGACTTGACGATCACCGTAAACGGAATGTCTAAGAGCTACTCGATGACCGGTTGGCGCATCGGGTATCTGGCCGGGCCGCAGGACATCGTTGACGCGGTATCAAAGCTCCAGGATCATTCGACTTCCAACCCCACCTCGATCGCCCAGAAGGCAGCGGCTGCGGCACTTGCCGGGGGGAATGATTTCGTTAAGGATATGGCCGCGGAATTCCAGAAGAGAAGGGACTTTTGCGTAGGCGCTTTAAGCAAAATCAAGAAAATCGGGTTTGTCAAGCCGCAGGGCGCGTTTTACATCTTTTGCGACATTTCCAAAACAAAACTCGATTCACTCAGCTTTGCCGACCGCCTGCTTTCTGAAGGCCTGGTGGCGGTGATACCCGGAAAGGCCTTTGGCAGAGACGATTACATACGCATAAGTTTTGCCGCGAGCATCGCGGAGTTAACTAAAGGTTTAAGCAGGATTGAGCAATGGCTGGAAAAACTGTAGCGGAAAAAATATTAAGCGCTCACGCGGGTAAAGATCTGCGGGCGGGTGATTTTGCCGTTTGCAAGATTGATTTTGCCTTTGGCCAGGACGGCACGTCTTCAATCATCATTGACCGTGTGAAAGAAATGGGCCTAGAGGCCTTCAAGACAAAATTTTGCATGGTCATAGACCATAGCGCGCCCTCGCCAAGCGAAGGGGTTTCCAGTGTCCACAAAAAAATGCGCCTTTTCGCGCAAGACTATAATGCCGGACTATTCGATATCGGTTGCGGCGTCTGCCATCAGGTGATCCCGGCATCAGGCCAGATCCTCCCCGGAGACCTCGTCTTAGGCGCTGATTCCCATACCTGCACATACGGGGCATTGGGAGTTTTTTCTACAGGCGTCGGCTCAACTGACCTGGCGATCGCGCTTGCTTCGGGAAAGAACTGGTTTAAAGTCCCCCAAACATTTAAGATCATTATTAAAGGAAAGGTCCCTAAGGGTATATTTGCCAAAGACATCATCCTTTATATCATCGGTGAGTTGGGCTCAGACGCTGCAACCTATAAGGCAGTGGAATTTTCCGGCCCTGTAATCGACAAAATGAATATGGATGGCCGTTTTACGATCTGTAATATGGTAGTAGAGATGGGCGCGAAAGCCGGGTTTATGCCGGTGGACAAAAATACCGTAGAATGGATGAGAAAAAATACCGCTATCACTAAAAAGCTTCATCCAGTATGCGCGGACAAAGACGCCAAATACGAGAAAACAATCGAATACGATATTTCAAAGCTCAAGCCGCAGGTGGCAAAGCCGCATACGGTTGATAATACCGCTTCGGTAAGCGAGCTAAAAGATATAAAGATAAACGAGGCATACCTGGGAACCTGCACCAACGGCAGGATCTCCGATCTTAAGGCTGCGGCGGTTATCCTGAAAGGCAAAAAGGTTAAGCCTTCGGTAAGATTTATTATTGCCCCTGCCTCGCGGGAGATTTACTTAGAGGCGCTGAAATTGGGGATCATCGATACGTTTATCAAATCCGGGGCCGTAGTCGTTACACCCGGCTGCGGGCCGTGTGTGGGCACCCACAACGGTATCCCTGCCGACGGGGAAAACGTCATTTCCACGGCGAACAGGAATTTTAAGGGCAGGATGGGCAATCCCAATGCATTTATTTATCTGGCTTCTCCGGCAACGGTAGCCGCTTCCAGTATTGAAGGAAGGATCGCCGATCCGAGGAAGTATCTATAAACTAAAGGAGGTCAAGGCATATGGAATTAGGCGACTTATTAGCTTTATGCATAAAAGAACAAGCCTCTGATTTACACCTCACGGAAAACGAACCCCCTGTACTGCGTATTGACGGAAAATTAGTGCGCACCGCGCTTACAGTGTTGGGAAAGTCTGATTTGAAACGCATAATCTACAGCGTTTTGACCAACCCGCAAAAGGAAATATTCGAGCGGGATCTAGAGCTGGATTTCTCTTTAGCCCTGCCGGGAATGGACAGGTTCAGGGTAAATGTCCACATACAAAAGGGCTCTGTAGAAGCGGCGTTCCGGCGTATACCTTTAATCATCCCTAAGGCAGGAGACCTTGGCTTGCCTCAGATCATCGTTGATCTGGCGCGCCGGCCAAACGGCCTGGTCCTGGTTACCGGGCCTACGGGAATGGGTAAGACCACTACTTTGTCGGCAATGATCGACCAGATAAATAACGAGCGGGAATGCTTGATGATCTCCATTGAAGACCCGATCGAGTTTGTGCATAGCAATAAGAAATCTATCATTAAGCAAAGGGAAGTATACGCGGATACACGCTCATTCGCCGAAGCCCTAAGGCATGCCCTGCGCCAGGACCCCAATGTCATTGTCGTAGGTGAAATGCGCGATTTGGAAACCATCTCTACTACGCTTACCGCCGCAGAAACAGGCCACTTGGTGCTGGCAACCCTGCATACCCCCGATGCGCCGCAGACCGTGGAAAGGATCATCGACGTTTTCCCTTCGCACCAGCAGCAGCAGGTAAGGCTGCAGTTGGCTGACTGCCTTCAGGGAGTGGTTTCCCAACTGCTTCTGCCGCATTCCTCCGGCAAAGGCCGGATCCTGGCAACGGAAATAATGATCGGCACGCCGGCGATCAGGAACCTTATCCGCGAACAGGAGATCGAGCAGATCCCTACGATCATGCAGACCGGCAGCCAGTACGGTATGAAGACGATGGACAAATCTTTAAAGGAACTTTTTCATCAGGACGCGATCACTCTGGATGTGGCAATGTCCAAAGTCAAGAACATAGACGAATTCAAGCAGTTATAGAATG
>CAIRWO010000108.1 GCA_903882345.1 Candidatus Omnitrophota bacterium
AAGTCCATGCTGCGGCCGACAATGCCTGCCGCGGAAACAACTACGAGGTTTATTTGCTTTACGCCGCTGTCGGAATAATTAGTTTCAAATGCATGCTGATCCGGCGAAGGCTTAGCGCTGCCTAAATCCCCGGACCAGAGGTATTGCAGGTCTATCGGCATACAGCCGCTTTCGCCGGCAGATGCGGATGCGCTAACATTTAAGTTCTCGTCCTTTTTTACAAGATACGGCGTTAATTTAAAATCTGCCTTTGTCATATCAGCAGCTGCGGCATTTTCCTGCTTAAGCGAAACGTCAAGAAAAGACTTAAGGTTATACTCCAGGGGTTTGCTTTCTTCAATTTCTTTCAGCCGCTCTTTGGTAAGGCCAAGCTTACCTGCATAACCGTCTTTGGCGATCTCGATTAATTTATTGTAATATTCTTTTGCTTTAACAACGTCGTTATCCCACTGGCTCAACAGCCCCAACTGGTAAAAGGCAGAGATCACCTGCGGGTCAATGGTTTCCTTTTGAGCTAACTTTTCAAAATAATTCCTGCCTTCTTTTAAGTCGGCTAATACGTAAACATAAATCATGCCGGTTTTATAAATGGCTTCGTTAATATGCGGCCCTTGCGGGAAACGGTTGATCAAATCCAGATAAACGTCCTTGGACTTAGCAAAATCTTTGTCTTTCTCCAGGTTAAAGGCGCGTAAATAAAGCAGTTCTTCATCGAAAGCCTCTTTACCGGCAGTTTCCTCTATTTTCGCGAATACCTTCTCCGCATAAAACATATCCTGGGGTCCGGCGGGCTTATAGGTAAACTGTTTTGCGATTTCCGCTAGGACAGGGATCAATTTTTCCTTGGGCAGGTTCACGGCTATCCGGCCGATGTAAACGTCATAAAGCGCCTCTGATAATTCCAGGTTCTGTTCTTCGTAGAACCTGGATGCCGAAGAACTGAGTTCTTCGTCGCTGATCTTGGAGGCCGCCAGTTTTTCGACATATGCCTTATACAGCCGGCGGGAGTTTATTTTATCTTCATATAAAAGAACCTGATCAGCAACATCTTTGAGTAACCTCGCGTCTTCGCTGGATTTTGCGTTCTCAAGAGCGGCATTAACCAACTCGGTTAAGACCCCGTCCTCCATGGCGTCACCCTGATCTTTATGCAGCCGCCATAAGATAAGCCGGGCGTAAACGTTGACGCTGTCTTTTGCGGAAGTAGCGTCTATCGCTTCCTGCGCGTAAGTCCCAACCTGCTGGCGGTAATCTTGTCCGCTGCTAAAATATTCATTCCAGTTTTGGGATTCTTCAAGGTACTTGAGCTGGTTATAACGGGTAAGTGCAATGAAGTAACTTATGGTAGATGCGTTTGCTCCGTCTTTTTGAGTTAAAGACTTAAGGTAATCCGCGCATTCGTTATATTTATTATCTTTAAAGTAGCCCGCGGTTGTCTCTTTTAGCTTAGTGTATGCGTCTGTGCTGTCATCGGCGCGCAAAAAATTAAAAGTTAAAAACAGGAAGGCAAAAGCACAAATTAACAAAAAAGCTGATCTTGGGTTTTTAGTTTTCATTTTTATTTTTTCTGCCTGCCGCTGGGCAGGGATTTTTTTGGTTTTGGCTTTTCTATGGGGTTCTTCCAAAATTCCCTTAT
>CAIRWO010000109.1 GCA_903882345.1 Candidatus Omnitrophota bacterium
CAGCAGTTAAAAAAATAAAAAAAACCGCTGCCAAAAATATAATCTTATTTAGAGTATTTGTCTGCATGGGAAATTATTTTTAATACCTCTTTTTTGTCTTTTGCCTTCTTTAATAAACTGACGATAAATTTATCTTTCACCAAATGCGAGATATCGGCTAATACCTTTAAGTGGCTGCCCACCTCCTCTTCCGGAGAAGCGAGGATAAAAAACAGGCTGGTCTTCTCTCCGTCCAGCGCGCCGAAATCCATCTCCTCAGCCGAACGGCCAAAAGCAAGGATAAAACCTTTGGTTACTTTTGTTTTTGCGTGGGGAATAGCAATACCGTCACCGATACCGGTTGAGCCCAGCGCCTCCCGCTTGATAATTGCCTCAAATAGCGCCTTCTTGTTTTTAAGCTTCTTGGAGCCGGCAATAAGATCAACCAGTTCGGCAATAATTTCTTTTTTTGTTTTACCTTTCAGTTCCAGGTTGATGAACTTTTCGCTTAACAAATCGGACAGTTTTATTGCTTTTGTTTTTTCCATACCTTATCTCCTTATAAGATTCCCCTGTTAGGAAATTCCGGCTGCGGACTTGGGTAAAACGAAGGTAAACTTTGTCCCTTCACCACACCTGCTTTCAACCCGGATATTCCCATTATGCATCTCGATAATCCCCTTGACAATCGAAAGCCCCAAACCCGTGCCCCTTTCGCCCGGACCGCTGACGCGGTCAAACTGCTGAAATTTATCAAATACCTTAGGCAGGTTTTCTTCGGCAATCCCTATGCCCGTATCCCTGACAAAACATTCGACTTCGCTTCCTTTATCCTCGGCGGAAATTTCAATGCAGCCCTTATCGGTAAATTTCACGGCATTGCCCAGCAAATTTATAAATACCTCGGTGATCTTATCCGCATCAATAAAAAGCAGGATTTTGGCCGGAGAAAAATTCTGCTTTAGTTCCAGGCCCTTCTCTCCTGCTTTGCCCTTAAAAGATGAAACAGTCTTTTTTATCAAGGCGACAATATCGACATTGTCCTTCTTAAGCTGTAACTTCCCCGCCTCGAGCTTGGAGATATCCAGTAATTCGTTGATGATCCGCGTCAGGCGGTCAATGTTATCTTTTGCGGTAACCAGCACGTTCTCCTGCCTCTGGTTCACCTCTCCTACTATTTTGTCTAAAATAAGATTTATCGCTTCTTTTATTATCGAAAGGGGCGTCCTGAGTTCATGAGAAACATTGCTCACGAATTCATCTTTCAGCCTTTCCAGGCGCTTACGCTCGGTAATATCTTCGCTTACTTTAAGATAATGCTCGGCAACGCCCTGCGGGCTTCTTATCGCCGATATGGAAGCAGACTCCCAGTAAAGCTGGCCGTTCTTCTTGCGGTTATGTAATTCCCCCTGCCATTCCCTACCGGCGATTACCGTCTCCCAGAGATGCTTATACTCTTCTGAAGGCATTTCGCCGGATCTTAGTATCCTGGAATTCTTACCGATCACCTCTTCTGCTGCATAACCTGTAAGCTGGGTGAATTTTGGGTTAACGTATTCGATATCGCCTTTAGTGTCGGTAATTACTACGACGCTGGGGCTCTGCTCAATTGCCCGCGAGAGCTTGCGTAGATTTTCTTCATTTTTTCTAAGCTCTGCGGTACGCTCGTCCACCAGCCTCTGGATTTTTGCCGTACGGTTAACCGTTGTAAAAAGATAGTAAGCTAATAATAACGTCAAGAATAACCCGCCTGCCAAAGCTACCCAAGGCTGCCAGATTTCATAGTAGCGGCTAAAAAATGCCGGCGCGGGAACGCAGACTAGCGACCACTTGCGCCCGGCCATATCTAAATCCTTAACCCATAATAAAGGCTCATGCTTTAATGCTGTCTCTTCCAGCGGCCGGATATTTTCTCTGCGCGTGCGCGAAGGATGGAAATAAAGCCGATCAGCGCTTAAACCGGATGTCTTATCAAGCAGGTAGACATCAATGCCGATTGCGTTAAGGTTTTTCAGGCGCATTTCTATTGTGTCGCTAGCCCGAAAAAGTAAGGACAAGAAACCAACAAGACTGCTGCGACGCTCTGCCGGGCTGCTGACTGCCGCGTCTTTGCGGTAAACCGGCATAAAAACACGGAGGCCTGTGCCGGTTTGCGAACTTCCTAAATCCCTGACTAGATTGACTTTTCCGGTCGCTATAGGTAAACCGCTGTCACATGCCTTTTGCATCGCCTGGCAGCGCGCAGGATCAGAAGCTAAGTTTAACCCCAAGATCGCCTTGTTTTCTTTATACGGTTCAACATAATAAACCGGAAAATATTCCTCTTTTGTTTCCGATTTTATGATCCGGCATTGTCCATCTAAGGCATTTATCTTGAAGTCTAAAATGCCGTCTCTATACGCGGCTACCTCGTAACTCAAAAGTTCTAATTCTTTTACCCTTGGGATCCAGGTCACTGCCAGGATATCCGGATGAAGCAAAAGGATATTTCTTGTAAATTCATAAAACTCGCTGCGCTCGACTTTTTGGCTGGAATTGAATAAACCGGTAAGATAATAGAGCAGGTCTATATGGTCATCGAAACTATCGGTAATAATTTCCGTGCGGTCGCTTGCCTTTAAATCAAACTCATATTCAAAATGTTTTCTCTGCAGCCTCTGTACAAAAATAAACAGAACTGCAGATAAAATAATCCCTGCCGCTAAAGTAAATAAGACAGCTGAATATTTTTTCTCCGGCAACCTGAAGATCATACGCTTCTTTTCCCCTGGTAGAATAAAAAGTGCGCCAATTCCCTGAACGAACTGATGATAACGTCGGCGCCGCTTAAATATCGCCTTGGCAGGGATGTCTCCAGGGCAATACAATAAAGGCCGGCCTTTTTAGCCGACCGGATACCGAATGGCGCGTTCTCGATGACAATAACTTCTCTGCGATTTAACTTAAGCATTTTAAGTGCTTTTAAAAATGGTTCCGGATGGGGCTTGCTTTTCCAGACTTCATCTCCGGTGACAACAACATTAAACAGCCGCCTTATCGCCAGAGGAAGTATCTTTTCCATTTCCTGCCTTGATGTGCCGGTAACTAGCCCCAGCCGCAATTTATGGCGTTTTAATCTTCTTATAAACGGACGGGCACCTTTAATGAATTTTATTTTTACGGTTTTTTTAAATAGGGTTTCTTTCCGGCGCAGGAGGCCCTTCGCTAGTTTAAGGCTAAAACTTATATTATGTTCCTTAAAAATTTCCTTAATCGAGGAAAGCCCGTCCTGGCCTTCCCGTTTATAAACATCATAACAATTTACCTTAATACCTGCCGTTTTGAATATTTGCAGCCAGGCATCAAAATGATAAGGCATGGTGTTGGTGATCACGCCATCCATATCAAAAATTATTGCTCTATAATTGAATTTAACCCTTTTCTTCATAGAATAATTGGGTGCCGGATCGACAGAAAGAAAATATTGACAATATTATATCACAGAAAATCACCGGACAATGTTATTTTTAGTCCTTGCAAAGGTGAACCGGCTATGCTAAATTTAAAGCCTATGAAAAAGCCGCTTTGGAATTTTACGGATAATAAAGGAACGTTCGTTTCAGATAACGCCGCAAGCATCAATACCTTATATTTTCCGCTTTGTAACGAACGGCCGTTTATGTCATCGATTACCCCTCAGCTGCGCGGTGACATAAAAACAGGGCTTAGTTCCTTCCTGCTTGAGCCGGCTTCGCGCTTGAGCCTCTCCAACTCCAAATCCAGCCGTAACTTCTGGGTCTATATGAACCCCCAAAAAATCTGGTCGGCAAGCGGAGTGTCCAAAGACACCCCGGCCTTAAGAAACGACGAATTTAGGCTGGAAGCTGGACTGTTATGGCAGACGGTCAGCCGCAAAAACAAAAAAATCGGCTTAAAGGCGGAAATAACCTCCTTTGTCCCCTCCGACGGTGATCCTGTAGAAATAATGTTCGTGAAGATAACAAACATCTCCGCCAAAAAGATCAGGTTTATTCCTACGGCGGCAATACCGCTTTATGCCAGGTCAGCTGCCAACCTGCACGACCATCGCCATGTGACTTCGCTTTTAAACAGAGTAAAAACTAATAAATATGGGGTAATTGTAACTCCCACTTTACTGTTTGATGAATCCGGCCACAAAAAGAACATCACCTCTTATTTTGTCCTTGGAGCTGAAGGAAAATCTCTGTCCCCCGCATATATTTTCCCTACACAGGAAGAATTCCGCGGTGAAAATTCCGATATGGAAGCGCCGGAAGCAGTGTTTAAAAACCTTCTACCGGATAAAAGGCTAAGCCCGCAAGGCAAAGAGCCGATGGCCGGATTAAGATTTAAGGCTAAATCACTAAAGCCCGGGCAAAGCTCTGTCTATATTATTATCATGGGAATATCTGAAAAGGAAAACAAAATCCTTCCTATTTTCAAAAAATTTAACTCAAAAGTCAAAGTTATCGCAGCCCTAGACAGGACTAAAAAATACTGGCAACAAAAGAGTTACAATAATTCAATCGGTATCTCTGACCCTGGATTTAACAACTGGTTCCATTGGGTGAATACCCAACCGGCATTACGGAAAATTTTCGGCTGTTCCTTCCTGCCGGATTTTGATTACGGAAAAGGCGGCCGGGGCTGGCGGGATTTATGGCAGGATTGCCTTTCTCTTATTCTAAACAATCCTAAAGAGGTCAGGCCGTTGTTGATCAATAATTTCCGCGGTGTAAGGATCGACGGATCAAACGCCACGATAATCGGTAATCGACCCGGAGAATTCATTGCCGACCGCAATAATATATCCCGTGTCTGGATGGACCACGGAGTTTGGCCTTTGATTACTACGCTTTTATACATCCATCAGACATCCGATCTAAACATCCTTCTGGAAGAAACCACTTACTTCCGGGACTGCCAGCTTTGCCGCGGCCGGGAAAAAGATTTCAGCTGGTCTGCGGCAGATGGTAACCGGCTAAAAACCAGATCCGGAAAAATTTACCGCGGCACGATCCTTGAACATCTTCTTATAGAGAACATTGTCCAGTTCTTTAACGTCGGGCCGCATAATCACATTCGCCTTGAAGGCGCGGATTGGAACGACGGCCTGGATATGGCGCAGCGCTTCGGCGAAAGCGTGGCCTTTAGCGCAATGTATGCCCAGAATCTAAACAGCCTATGCGAGATCCTTGAAAGGCTTGGCTCAAAGCAGGTTGCCCTGTTAAAGGAAATCGCAATTCTCATTGATACAACAGCTACAAAACCACTCTTCTATTCTGAGATAAAACAAAAACTCAAAACCCTCGATAAGTATTTCCAGGCAGTCAAATCCGGGGTAAGCGGGAAAAAAATTACCGTACCTACGAAAAAACTGATCAGCGACTTGAAGAAAAAAGCAGACTGGATCACCACCCATATTAGAAAAGATGAATGGATAAAAGAAGGTTTTTTTAACGGTTATTACGATAATCATAAACGCCGGGTTGAAGGCAGGATAAGCGGCTTATTACGGATGACCTTAACCGGCCAGGTTTTTCCTGTGATGAGCGGCGTGGCCACGGATGAACAAACCAAAATATTATTTAAAAGTGCCGAGAAATATCTTAAAGATAAGCGCTTCGCAGGATTTCATCTCAACACCGACTTCCGGGAAGAACAGCCGGCTTTAGGCAGGGCGTTTTCTTTTGTTTACGGAGAAAAGGAAAATGGCGCGTTTTTTAACCACATGGCTGTTATGTTCGCCTACGCGCTCTACAAGAGAGGCTTTGCTACGCAAGGCTATGAAGTGCTGGATTCAATTTACCGCATGGCAATAGATTCAGGTATGAGTAAAATTTACCCAGGCCTGCCGGAATACTTTAATGCTGAAGGCAAAGGAATGTACAGTTACCTTACCGGATCAGCCAGTTGGTTTATCCTCACGATGCTTACACAGGCCTTCGGCTTGCGGGGGGAATACGGGGATTTACTGATCGAGCCTAAATTAACCCTGGCCCAGTTCGACGCCAGGGGCATTGCCCGCCTGAAAACTAATTTTGCCGCAAAGTTGATAGAAACTACGTTCGTAAACCGTTTGAGGAAAGATTACGGAGGATATTCGATCGGCATGATCCGCCTTAACGGTAAAACCCTCAAAACCAGCCTAAAGCAGCCACGCTATACCATACCCCGGAAAGACTTTATTAGGTTGGCAAATAGGCCGATAAACTCTCTCGAAGTTACGCTAGAATAAAGCTCTGCCCTTCTTACTTCGCTGGCTCTGTTTTTTCCGG
>CAIRWO010000110.1 GCA_903882345.1 Candidatus Omnitrophota bacterium
GGCATGGGAGGCCCGCCGATGTAATTATTATTACATTTAATGTAAAGGACGGGAAAGCCCACTACCAAAAAAACGGTCAGTGGGTTTTATTGCAGAAAGCAATACATCCTATAGGATTGGGTGTGATAAGAGGAGGTAGGAAATGAGTAAAATTGATAATAAGCTAAGAATAGAGACACTCGCTTTACACGGCGGGCAGGAACCTGATCCTGCTACCGGCTCCCGCGCAGTACCTATATATCAGACAACCTCGTATCAGTTTAAGAGCACGGAACACGCGGCTAATCTTTTTGGCCTGCGCGAGTTTGGCAATATTTATACTAGGCTGATGAATCCGACAACCGATGTATTTGAAAAGCGGGTTGCGGCTTTGGACGGCGGCGTAGGCGCTTTGGCTGTTGCCAGCGGACAGTCTGCGATCACTCTCGCGTTGCTTAATATTTCCCAGGCCGGAGATGAGATTGTTTCCGCGGATAACCTTTACGGCGGAACGTATAACCTTTTCCACTATACATTTCCGCGCCTAGGAATTAAGGTAAAGTTTGTTCCTTCTAACGATCTGTATGCGTTGCAAAAAGCCATTACTTCTAAAACCAAGGCTGTCTATGCCGAATCTATCGGTAACCCGAAACTCAATGTTGCTGATTTAGAAGGGATATCAAAGATCACCCACAAAAACGGTATTCCCTTTGTTTTGGATAATACAGTGTCTCCTTATTTATTAAGGCCGTTTGATTTTGGCGTGGATATTATTGTATATTCCGCGACAAAGTTCATCGGCGGGCACGGCACGAGTATCGGAGGAGTGATCGTTGACTCCGGTAAATTTGAATGGACTAACGGAAAATTCCCCTTGATCGCCGAACCAGACCCCAGCTATCACGGCATTAACTTCGTGGAAGCATTAAAGCCGCTGGGAAATATCGCCTATATTATTAAGGCACGGGTCACTTTATTAAGGGATCTTGGCCCGGCGGTTTCTCCTTTTAATTCATTTTTGTTCCTGCAGGGGCTGGAAACGCTGCATCTTAGATTACCGCGGCATTCAGAAAATGCTCTTGCCGTTGCCAAATACCTGAAGAAGCATCCCAAGGTAAGCTGGGTTAACTATCCGGGTTTAGATGATAGTCCGGAAAAGGAAAGAGTAAAAAAATATCTCCCAAAAGGAGCCGGCGCAATTTTAGGTTTTGGTATAAAAGGAGGGTTGGAATCAGGCAAGAAGTTCATTGATTCGCTTGAATTGATATCGCACCTGGCGAATGTTGGTGATGCTAAGAGCCTGGCGATCCATCCTGCGACTACGACACATCAACAGCTATCTGCCGAGGAACAATTATCAACCGGCGTGACGCCGGATTTCATCCGGTTATCCATTGGCATCGAACACATTGATGATATCATTGTCGATATTGAGCAAGCACTGGCTAAAGCATAAAGAAAGTGAGAAATATAATGGGGAAAATTTATTCTGATATTACAAAAACCGTAGGTAATACCCCCTTGGTGAAATTAAATCGCATTGCCGAAGGGATAGAAGCAACAATATTGGTAAAATTAGAATCTTTTAACCCGCTTTCCAGCGTAAAAGACCGGTTGGGGGTTGCGTTGATCGAAGACGCAGAACACAGAGGCGTGCTTAAAAAAGGCACGGTTATCATTGAGCCAACCAGCGGTAACACCGGTATTGCCTTGGCATTCGTGGCTGCGGCAAAGGGGTATAAATTGATCTTAACTATGCCTGAAACCATGAGTATCGAGCGCAGGCAATTACTTAAGATCCTCGGCGCAGAGCTTGTTTTAACC
>CAIRWO010000111.1 GCA_903882345.1 Candidatus Omnitrophota bacterium
GTATCCATTAGTGACAAAAATATTATACAGGCCGTTTTCTTGAGCCAGTTTTGCCGTATCAAAAGCATACTCAAAAAATATTGTCGGCTCGGTATAGGTATAGGAAATACTCCGGCAGTTATTTTTCAGCGCTGCCTCGACGATTTCTTCCGGAGCTACTTCTGCCTCGCTGGGGATCCGGCCGGAACGGAAGCTGACCTGTGAAATTTCCCAATTTTGGCAGAAACCGCAATGGAAATTACAACCTACGGTGGCTAAAGAAAAACTCGAACTTCCGGGAAGAAAATGGTACAGCGGTTTTTTTTCAATGGGGTCAATGTGTACGGCAATGGGTTTGCCGTAAACATAGGAATAAAGTATGCCGTCGAGATTTTGCCTGACTCCGCAAAATCCGTATTTTTGGTCGCTGATCCGGCACTGGTGAGCGCAAAGGAAGCAGTGGACGAGCCTGTTTTCCAGTTTCTCGTAGAGTAACGCTTCTTTCATAACCTGAAACGGTCTATTTCATCTTCCCCGGCAGGCGTAACATTAAGACTCTCTTCTTTTCCGTTTTTCTTCTTATATATGATATCAGCGCTAATGCTGTTGTTTAAGTCGCAGTAGCGGCAGGTGATGCGGCAGGCAAGTTTAATCAAGGCTTCGTTAAAATTGCCCCTGCCCAGAGCGAGCGGGCCCATCACGCCGGCAGGCATAAACAGGAAATCGCTATCTTTAGCGATGCCGGCAAGAAACCCATTTTCTTTTTCGTCCCTTCCTACGATAAGCCGGCTGTCTTCTGAAATTTTTAAATATCTTCCCACCTTTAAAAGCTCGATATTTTCCAGGGTTAATGCGTTGCGAGCTATCAAATCCTGCAGCCGCTTAGAAAACCCCGGATCGGTCAAAAGACATCCTCCGGCGGCATTCGGGTAATCTTTAATGTTATAGCGGCCGATTAATTCCTTCTGGTCCTTACGGCTCCTACCGCTGATTTTCAAAAGCTGCGCCCGGTCAACCCACCCTAAAACCTCCGGCGTAGTAAGAGGCAGGAGCTTTGCCGATAGGGGCCTTAAGAGAAGCCCTTCCAGGCCGCTTTCCCGCTCAATACGCATTAATGCGTCCCTGTGCTGGGACATCGGCCGCTGGCCCAAAACTTCTCCCGTAATCACAAACGATGCGCCTAAATCCTGCATGATTTCCCTGCTCTTCTTTAACATTAAAATTTTGCAGTCAATACAGGGATTCATATTAGCCCCGTATCCGTGTTTAGGTTTCTTAAGGACATCGAGAAAAGCTTCGGCGATGTCCACTGTCCTTAATTCAATACTCAGGCTGTCTTCCACCCAGTGTATCGGTTCTTCGACCAAGCCTAAAAGCCGCTTCCTGTGCCTGCCGAAACAAATATCAAAATGCAGGCCGATTACCTCAATCCCTAAATCTTTAATCACGCGGGCGGCAAGCATACTATCTAACCCGCCTGAAATTAACGCAATTGCTTTCACCTTGTTGTTTCTCCTAAGTTGTCTTATCTTTTAACGTATTATAGCAAAATTTAATAATGTGCCGACAATCAAACTTACGAAAATCATTATCAGCGTCGATTTTACCAAATCTTTAAATCCCAATTCCTTAAACATTACCGCAAACGTCGCGATGCAGGGAAAAGATATCGCCAGAACTGTTACGGCAATAAAAAGTTGTTTTGCCGAAAGCGCAAGCGGCATCAGCATGCCTACGGCTACGTCCTTCCTTAAGAATCCGATTGCCAGCGCAACCACCGCCTCCCTAGGCAGGCCAAACAATCCCTTGATTACCGGCGCAAATATCGCCGTTAAAAAATCAAACAGCCGGAAATAAACCAGGATATTTATCAGGAGCACGCCGAGCATAACTATCGGCACTGCTTCGATGAGAAACCATTTTATGCGGAAATACAATTTTTTTGCCAGGACAGCCAGCGGCGGAAAACGGTAAGGCGGAATTTCCATCAGGAATTCCGGGCTGTAACCCTGCATAACGCGGTTTAAAACCGCCCCCAATATTATTATCAACGCGAACAGCACTAAATATACGCCGGCAACGTAAAAACCGGAAAATTTTCCCAAGAGCCCGAAGATCATTGCCTGAAGCGGCACGCAGGGAACACCGATGGAAATAATCGTCGCGGCGATAAATCTTTCCCGTTTTGATTCTAATACGCGGGTTGCCAGGATGCCCGGTACATTACAACCAAAACCAAGGAGCACGGGAATAATCGCGTAGCCGTGCAGCCCCAGCCGGTGCAGGATATTGTCCAAAAGTATTGCCAGCCGCGGCAGGTAGCCGATGTCTTCCAAAAGGCTTAACACGAAATAAAATGAGACGACATACGGCAGGACCATTACGAATTCAATATAAGGCGCGGTAGTCAACAGGCCCAGCGACTGTTTAAAATCGATCTTGCCGGCGATTAGATCGCCGATAAGTAAATGATGGATGAACCCGCCTCCGCCCAGAACGGCACTTAATTTTTCCACTACCGGCTGGTAGAATTTATAAAATACCGGATCAAATATGTTATTTATTAAAGACTCTCCGAAGAAACGTACGATTTTAAAGCTTGCGTAAATAACGGCCGCGCCGAGCAAAATCCCGGAAAATGGCCGGATGGAAGCATCTTCCAGCATTTCCCTGAAAGTATGATGGCGGTGGCTGAGCTTCTGAACGTCTTCGATGATCTCGCCGATCTCTTTCCAGCGTTCCTGATGATCCGGTGTTGCCCGCGGCTGCAGGCCGGTCTTTGCTTCTAATATCCGCCCGATCAATAATTTTATCCCTACGCCGGTTACAGCACAGGTAGAAATTACCGGTACGCCCAGCCTCGCCTCTAGCTTGACCGTATCTATGCTTATACCCCTGTGCTCGGTATCATCGCACATATTCAGGCAGGCAATCAACAGATAGCCCTGCTCGATAAGCTGCAGGGTAAGGTATAAATTCCGTTCCAAGTTCGTGGAATCGATGGTGTTTATAACCGCAACCTCGTTCTTAGGCTGCTCCTTTAACAAGTTAACAGCTACTTCCTCGGCCTTAGAGGATGGCTCAAGAGAATACGTCCCCGGCAAATCAATTACTTCAATTTTTTCTTCGCCGATTTTCAAATACCCCTTGGATATTTCAACGGTGGTACCGGGATAATTGGAAGAGATCACCTGGACGCCGGTTAAACGCGAAAATACCACGCTTTTGCCGACATTGGGATTACCAATTAAAAATATCTTCTTTATCATTCCACCTCTACAATAACCTTTGCGGCCATGGAATGGCCGAGGGCAACCACTGTCCTGCCTGCCTTTATCGCTATCGGCCCCCTTAAAACAAACTGACTGAGTTTAGTGATATCTTTGCCCAAATAAATCCCCATACCCATCAGCCGGTTCTGTAATGCTTGACCGCCGCGGATTTCCACAACTTTTGCCTTGCGGCCTGCTTTCATCTGGATTAAATTCAGCTTTTTCATAATGTTTTATATTAGCATAAAGGCGGAATGAAAACAACGGGTTTACGCAGGCAGGACTAAATACCGGCGGCTACTATATAGACGTACTTCAGCACTTCTCTTGCGCTATTCCTTACGTTATGCCGGGTATGGGGCGGGATATAAACCAGCGAGCCTGCCGGAACGGAAAACGCCGGCTGTTTATCGCAGGATACTTCTGCCTCGCCGCTTAAAATAACCAATGCCTCCTCTTTATTTTCCGTGGAGTGTTCGCCGATTTCCTCGCCGGCTTTTAGGCTGACTAATCCGGAACGCATGCCTTTTGTCTGCGGTTCGCCGGAAAGCAAGCGTAAATATTTACTGCCGCTCTCTAACTTTATGACTAAAGGTTTTCGCTCTTCCATTTTTTCCTGATCCTAATGATGGTGGTCTAAATGCTGATGCGGATGAATATGCATCCTATCTTTATGCTTATGGCCGTGGATATGCACAAGGTTATTATCCTGAAGCAGCTGAGCGTCATTCAATATTTCATCAGTCTTTCCGGATTTGACTATTTTTTTATCATGATTAAATACATATACAATATCGGAGATTTCCTCTACGATATGCAAATCATGTGTTGAGGTAATGATCGTCTTTCCGGATTGATGCGCCTGAAGAAGCAGGTCTATAATGTGCCTGGTTGTCGCAGGATCTAAACCTGCCGTCGGTTCATCTAAAAGCAATACCTCCGGGTCAATGATCAGGGTAGAGGCAATGGCCGCCTTACGCTTCTCTCCGACGCTTAATTGGTGCGGCGGCCGGTCCAAGAGGTTCCCGATCCCCAGGATCTCCGCAAGCTCATCAAGCCGCCCTTGAATTTCATTTTTTGCCATTCCCAGTTGAAGCGGCCCAAAGAGGATATCTTCTTTTACCGTAGGGCAGAACAACTGGACGTCCGGATTCTGAAAGACCAACCCAACCTTCTTTCGAAAATTCCCGGAGAAATCATCAATATCAAGAAGGGCCTCTCTTATTTCGTCACCGAAAGCTTTAATCGTTCCTCTGGCCGGAAAAATAAGCCCATCAAGCAAGTGCAGGAGCGTAGATTTACCAGAGCCGTTGGCACCGATAACAGCGATCCGTTCACCCTGTTGGATATCCAGATTAATACCGCAGAGCGCAGGAAATTTTCCAAGGTAAGAAAAATAAACGTCTCTTAACTCAAAGATGGCATTGTTCATAAGTGAATTACCGCAACAAAAATTATGCCGATAATAACCAGCCACAGCCAATCCCGCAATTTCGTACTGAAATCATCCAATACGA
>CAIRWO010000112.1 GCA_903882345.1 Candidatus Omnitrophota bacterium
CTCTACGAAGAGGCGCTTGCGGTGAAGCCGGATATGCCGGCATTAAATTTTAATGCCGGAGCCGCCCAATTCAAAACTGGCGAATATGGAAAGGCAGCCGGCTCTTTTGAAAAAGGACTGGTTTTAGAAGGAAAAGACCTGGAATCAGCCTCTAACTATAATCTTGCTACTGCAAAATACAAAATTGCCAAATCCATCGAGGATTCCAATCCTTCTGAGGCAGTGAAATTATTGGATCAGTCGCTAAGTTACTATAAACGGGCAATCGAGCTTAATCCGCGGGATAACGATGCCAAATTCAATTATGAATTAGTGAACAGGGAATTAAAGGCCTTAAAAGATAAATTAACGCAACAGCAGAATAAACGACAGCAGGGACAAGGCCAGGAAGAAAAAAAAGAACAACAGCAAAAACAGGAAAACCAGCAGCAACAGAAGGCCGGGCAAGGCCAGGAACAAGAGCAACAACAGCCGCAGTCTTCCGAGGGCCAAGCGCAGGATTTAAAAGAGATGTCTCCGGAGGAAGCAAAGATGCTTTTGGAGGGTTACCGTCAGGAAGAGGCTGGGCAGGGGAAGCTGGAAGATACCAGAAAAGGCCAGCCAACAGAAGCAACAAAGGATTGGTAATGAGAAGAATTGTACTTTTGTTTTTTACCTTTTTACTTTTTACTTTTAACTGTTTTGCCAAGGATATTAATTTTGAGTTAAGCGCGGACCGTAACAGGATATCTCTGGGCTCAAGCGGGCAGCTTTATCTTACTTTTAACGATACTCAGAACATGCCTGCTGCGGAACTTTCAGATACCGAAGGATTCCGCTTCAACTATTTAGGGCCGTCAACAAGGATGTCGATCGTAAACGGCCAGGCCTCCAGTTCTATAACTCACATTTATACTTTTTTCCCTTTAAAAACCGGCACCTTTAAAATCGGTCCTTTGAAATTTGAATATAAAGGCGATAATTATGCCTCTAATCCGATAAACATGGAGGTTGTGCAGGGCCCGGTTCAGCCGGATACCGGCAGCATACAACAGCAGGAAACCGCGGAAACCAAAGATATCAGCGAGCGTATCTTTTTGGTGATGCAGGTAAAAAAGAACCGGGCTTATTTGAACGAAATCATCCCTTTGAGGATAAAATTGTACGTAAATAAGCTGGCGGTAAGGGATATACAGTTCCCTGAGTTTGGCCATGACGGTTTTTCTGTGGGGCAATTTGAGCAGCCTAAACAATATCAGGATGTCCTTAACGGCGTTAATTACGAGGTAATAGAATTTAATACCAGTATCTTCGGCCTGCGGCCGGGAGAATTCCGCATCGGGCCGGGGAATTTGAAATGTAACCTGATAGTAAGCAAAGCCGTAAAGAATCGGGCCTCTTCCGGTTTTGACGATCTCTTCGGCCCTGATGTCTTTGACAATTTCTTCGGCAAGTACGATACCTTTGCTTTAAATTTAAAAGCGCCTGAGGTACCGATAATTGTTTTTAACCTTCCGGAAGCAAATAAGCCGCTTGATTTTAGCGCTGCGGTAGGCGAATTTGATATGGATGCGTCGGTGAAGCCGCAGGAAGTAAAGGCCGGCGACCCGCTTACCTTGAAAATGACAATATCCGGCGAAGGAAATTTTAACACGGTGAATGTGCCGAAACTTGCGTCGGAGGCGGGTTTTAAAATTTATGAGCCGCAGGTAAAGCAGGAAGCGGGCGAGAAGGTTTTTGAGCAGGTGATTATACCGCTTAACGCGGCTATAAAAGAAATCCCCCAGGTAAATTTTTCGTTTTTTAATACTCAAGCCGGTGCTTATCAAAGCGTATCCCGCGGGCCGTTTCCCATAAGCGTATTAAAACCGGAAAAAGACGAGGCCGCGCGGATCGTGGAAAACCCGCAGGTCGCATCCACTTCCCTTAAAGAAGAGAAGCTGGGCAGGGATATTATTTTCATAAAGGACTCTTCCGGCAATTTGAGGCAGAAGGCCAGGTATCTTTATAACAACCATCTTTTTTTATGGTTACAGGTCCTGCCCGTTTTTAGTTTTTTATTTTTCTTTATTCTCTACCGTTTGAAGACAAGACTTGAGACAGACATAAAATATGCCCGGCGCTTACGCGCGCCAAAAAAGGCAAAAGAAGGCCTGCTCAGGCTAAAGAACTATTTTGACTCCGGAAATACAGGAGCATTTTACGATACGGTGTTTGAAACGCTGCAGGAATATCTTGGCGATAAATTCCATTTACCCTCAAAAGGCATAACTGTAAGCGTTATAAGCGACAGTTTGAAAAATAAGGGCGTAGCCGAAGACGTATTGGCTAAATTGAAAGATATCTTTAACGAGTGCGATCTGGCCAGGTATTCGGCTGCCGCCTTTAACAAAGAAAAAATGTCAGGGACACTAAAAGAACTAGAGGAAGTCATCGATTATTTTCAGAGGCAGAAAGCGTAAATAAGGATGAAGAAGACACTGATAATTACGGTTTTAGTTTTAGGCTGCTGCGGGATGAGGCTTGATTTGTTTGCCGCCGGGATGGATAAACCAGCGGCAGGCGATATTTTCAATAAGGCAAACGCCTTATATAAAGAAAATAAATACGCTGCGGCAGCGCTGGAATTTGAAAAGATACCACAGCTGGGGCTGGAAAGCGGCAACCTCTATTATAATTTAGGCAATAGTTATTTTAAGCAAGGCCAAATCGGCAAGGCGATATTAAATTACGAAAGGGCAGGCCGCTTTATCCCCGGAGACAGCGATCTAAAATCAAACTATGATTACAGCCGGTCGGTATTGAATCTCGGCAGGGAGGAGTTTTCCGGCAATAAGCTTTCCATATGGCTGGCCGGGTTTTTTGCAGGTATAGGCGTTGAGAGCCTGACAATGCTTTTATCGGTTATATATACGCTGCTATTTTTAGTCCTTATTTTTGGCCTGTTTTTCGGACGGGTGAAGCGGTTGTCAAGGCCGCTGGCACTTATTTTTGTAATATTGTTTATTTTAGGCGCGGTTTCCCTGGATAGAAAGATTACCTGCCTGGAGAGAGGCGCCGT
Organism: Candidatus Omnitrophota bacterium; assembly: GCA_903882345.1. GTDB lineage: Bacteria > Omnitrophota > Gorgyraeia > Gygaellales > Profunditerraquicolaceae > CAIRWO01. The sequence continues at coordinate 3,041 of CAIRWO010000112.1, forward strand.
CGTCATAAGCAATGAGGCCGAGGTCAGGTTTGAGCCGCTGGAGAGCGCGACGGCTTACTTTACGCTTAAGGAAGGAAGCAAGGTTTTAGTTCTGGAGGGCTCCGGTAACTGGTATAAAATAAAACGCAGCGACGGAAAAGTCGGCTGGGTAGAGAAGTCCGCCCTGGGATTCCTTGACAATAAATGAGTTATACTGTAATATGACATCGTCGCACACCTTGAAAAGGAGAAAACGATGGAAGCTAAAAAGCTTGAAATTGAAAATGAGATTTTAAACCGCCTGGCCGGCAATATCTATTTGCTGCAGGACTTCGGCCAGAAACGCGAAAGCATCTTTAAGGTATTTTTGGAAGTTTATAATTCTCCTGTTTTCCAGAAGACGATCAAGAAAAACCAGGGCCTGGAGCTGGATAATTTTTTCAAGGATTTCCTTTCTTACGGGATAATCGACGAATTTCTGGCTGACCCGGAAGTAGAGGACATCATGATAAATTACCTTGATCCGATCTATATCCATAAAACAAAAGCCGGGCTGATAAAAACCGAAAAAAGCTTTAGCTCGCGCGCGGAACTGGATTTATTCATTAAGAAACTGGTAATTTTTTCCGGTAGAAAGACCATTAACAAGATAAATAACGTAGAGCTTGCGGAAATAAAAGGAAGGGCCAACATCATCTATTCGCCCTTCGGCCCGCAGATAACCATCACCCGGGCAAAAGAAGTGCCACTGAGCATCATTGACCTTATTAAAAACGGGACGCTCAGCCCTGAAATAGCCGCGCAGTTTTGGCTTTATGTTGAAGGCATGGGCATAAAACCGGCAAACATACTTATCGCCGGCGGGCCGGGCGCGGGAAAAACCACGCTCTTGAACGCTTTGCTCGGGTTTATCCCGGCAAGCGACAGGCTTGTGGTAATTGAGGATACACTGGAATTAAATACCGAGCTTGAGGAAAACTGCTCGCGCCTGGAAAGCGATGAGGAAATAACCCTGGCGGACCTGGTAAAGAATTCACTGCGTATGCGGCCTGACCGCGTGATTGTAGGTGAAGTCAGGGGAAGAGAGGCGCTTGATTTAATGACCGTAATGAACATCGGTAAGTACTGCATGGGGACATTGCATGCTTCTACGGCGCGGGAAATGATCATGCGCCTGCAAAATGAGCCGATGAACGTGCCGCCGATACTCATCAACCTGGTGGATGTTTTCGTGATCATGCGCAGGATAGTTGTGAACGGAAAGATCCAGCGTGTTGTCGGTGAGCTGGTGGAAACCGCAGGCATGGAGCAGGAAACGGTACTTTTGTCCACTTTGTGGAACTGCGATTTATCTAAGCTTGAATTCCGTGAAACAGGCGTTGGTAGCATTTTTCGTGATAAACTCGCCCAGATAACCGGTAAGACTCCCCGTGACATTATGCTTGAGCTGGCGTTGAGGGCAAGGGTAATTAAGCTGCTCGTAGAACAGAATATTAAGGAAATTGACAAAGTAACGAGGGTTTTCCGGCAATATGCGGTTAACCCGGATAAGACGATCGAAGAACTGGGTTACAAGAAAGAAGATTTACTGCATTCCATCCACCACCATTAATTTCGCGCCCATAGCTCAACTGGATAGAGCATCAGCCTACGGAGCTGGTTGTTGCAGGTTCGACCCCTGCTGGGC
>CAIRWO010000113.1 GCA_903882345.1 Candidatus Omnitrophota bacterium
ATTCCGCCCATTAAGAATTTTTTAGATTTTTTCAAAAATTCTTATTTTTATAGCCTGCAGAAATATAGATTATCGTCGAAAGGCTATTGGGGGAAATATATAGAACCTAAAATATACATTATGTTTTCCGTTTTGTCAACCTTTTTTTTATATATTTTATGAGTTTTTGTTGAGACCTATATTTATTACTGACACGCACTTAAAGGTTGGCGAGGTTGGCGAAATCGGAAAGGCCTAAGCGCTCCGGGCGGGTATTTTTATCAATGCCGTACTTTTGAAAAAATTCCGAAAGTTTTCTCTGCGGGATAATATCTTTCAGGCTGTTTCTTAAAATCTTCCTCCTTTTATTAAATCCGGCGCGGATAATTTTTAAAAACAGCCCTTCATCGTTCACTTTTACTGCCGGTTCTTTGCGCATCGAGAGTTGGAGGAAACAGGAATCTACCTTTGGCGCAGGATAAAAACAGGACCTGCTGATCGGGAATAAAATTTTGGGGGCTGTATAATACTGCAGGAAACAGCTTAACGAACCAAAGACCTTGCTCCCCGGACCGGACACTGCCCGTAAGGCAAACTCTTTTTGCACCATGATAAATACCGAGCTGATTTTTTCCCGGTGTTCCAGCAAACGCTCAATTATCGGCGTTGTGATATAATAAGGGATATTTCCAATAACCTTGACTTCTCTATTTATCTTGGCGAATAAATTTTTAAAATCGAATTTCAACACATCCCCTTTTAATACCTCTACGTTATCTAAACCTGCAAGATTAACTTCTAAAATTTCACAGAGAGCAGCGTCAATTTCCAGCGCGTATACAAAGCCGGCCTTGCGGCTAAGTAAGCTGGTAATCTCCCCCCTGCCTGCGCCGATCTCTAGAACTACATCCGACACAGAGAGTCCGGAGCTCTCAACTATCTTGCGTTGGATATTTTTATCAATTAAAAAATTCTGACCTAAGCGTTTTTTTGGACGGATACGCATTTTACGGCGAGTTTAATTGCGGCAATTAACGAATCGGCCTTAGCCCCACGGAAGCCAGCGGCGGCAATGTCAAAGGCAGTGCCGTGCAAAGGCGAAGTCCGGATAAAGCTAAGCCCTAATGTGATATTCACCCCGTTTTTATCGTCGGTGAGTTTCAGGGGTATCAAGGCCTGATCGTGGTACATCGCGATTACGCAGTCGTATTCACCCTGTGCCGCTCTTGCGATCGCCACGTCCGCGGAAAGCGGCCCGTCAATAATACCGTTATTATCAGCTGCGCCGGCCAGCCTTTTTAATGCCGGCTTTACGATATTATTTTCTTCATCTCCGATAAGGCCGTTATCAGAGGCATGGGGATTGACGCCGCAAACTACCAAGCGGGGTTTTTTTAGAAAAAATAATTCCTTTAGGGACTTACAGGTAAGCAGAATGGTTTTGTAGATTTTCCCTTCCGTAAGTTCCGAGGTAACGCAGGCTAAAGGCGAATGCCGCGTTACCAGGCTTATCTTTAACCGGCTATTCAAAAGCATCATCACAAAGTCCTCCGCCCCGGTCTTGCGGGAAAAATATTCCGTGTGGCCTGAGTATTTATAGCCGGCAAGGTTAATTGCCTCTTTGGAGATCGGGCAAGTCACGATACAATCGATTTCCTTATCTTTGATCAGTTCCAGCGCCTGATCAAGATATTCAATAGACGCCTTTCCGTATTCTGCCCTGGTCTCTCCAAATTTAAAATTTTTTTCAGCTACATTTTTTAAATCTACAAAACGATAATTTTTTGCTTTTTGCTTTTTGCCTTTTGCCTTTTCAAATACCCGTTTATCCCCGATGACGATAAACTCCGCCAACCCATCCAGCCTTTCAATGGCCTTTGCAGTTATATAGGAGCCGATGCCGGAAGGATCGCCCATTGTGATACCGACGCGTATTGGAATTTTGGTCATTGGATATTGGGAATTACAATTTTAGTTTATGATTTTTATATACGACTGCTTCTTAAGCTCATCCAGCCACTTTGCCAGGCCTTCCTGCATTTTTTTGTTGAACAGGTAAGAATAGATATTTTCCTGCGTCTCTGATAAGCTTAATTGCCGCGGCGGGTTTATTTTATTCAACCGGAAAATATAATACTTATCTTCAATTTTTATCGGCTCGGAGACATTACCAGCCTTCAATTTTAATAAGACATCCTCCACGTCCTTTTTAAATTGCCCTTCCTTCATACTAAGCTTATTCAGAGAAAGGGAAAATTTAGCTGCCAGGTCCTCTAAGGACTGGCCTTTCTTAGCGCCTTGTGAAATTTCATCGGCAACGCCCTGGCTATCCAATGCCAGAAAGTCGAATTCACATACCTGCGGGGATTTAAAATTATCCGGGGCCTGCTGGTAAAAATTAGTAACCTCCGCGGGGCTGACGACAACCCTGCTTCTCACCTTGCTTTCAATTATATTGTACATAAGCATCTGGTCTCTTACCCTTGCTTCGATGTCCGCCTGCACCAAGCCCTGTTTCTTCAGCGCCTCCTGGAATTCAATGTCCGAAGGATACTGCCTTTTAATCTCGGCCATCCGCCCCTTGATCCTGCCTTCATCCGCGATAAGCTTATTTTTTCTGGCTTCCTGCAGGATGATCCTGTCCTCTACCAGCCGATCAACGAATTCCGGCGTCATTGTTTTAATCTTATCATCTAGCTGGCTGCCTTTTAATTCCCCGCTCATCTGCACCCGCATAAAGGATACAAAATCATCGAGGTCTCTTTGGGTTATGACATCGTTATTGACGATGGCGATAATTTTATCCAGGGCATAAGCATAATTTAAATTCCAAGAACCAAGCACCAAATTACAAATAAAAACCAATGACCAAATAATCAATTGGGATCTAATTCTCATTTTTGATTTTGTCATTTGTCATTACCTTATTAAAACTGCCGATTGCTTCTCTTAAGAGCCGGCAGTAAAGATCAAAACCTACTGCCGCGATAAAACCGTGCTGTTGTTCGCCCAACAGGTTACCGGCGCCCCTTAGCTCCAGGTCTTCCATGGCGATTTTAAATCCGGAACCCAATTGAGTGTATTCCTGTATTGCCGCCAGCCTCCTGCGGGCATCCGTATCCATTACCTCGCGTTTAGGCACCATAAAATACGCGTATGCCGGCCGGTCGAACCTGCCTACCCTGCCGCGCAGCTGGTGTAAATCGGATAATCCAAAACAATGCGCGTTATTTACGATGATCGTATTGACATTCGGGATATCTATGCCCGACTCAATAATCATCGTGCAAATGAGCACATCTGTCCTGCCTTTTAGAAAATCAAGCATTACCGCCTCAAGCATCTTGGAAGGCATTTGGCCGTGGCCAACAGCGAGCTTGACAGCCGGCGGCAGGAGCCGCGCAATTTTTTCTTTTATTTTTTCAATGTCCTGAACACGGTTGTGCAAAAAAAAGATCTGCCCTTTCCTATCCAGTTCCCTGAGGATCGCCTGGCGGATTAAATCTTCATCATATTCTACCACAATTGTATTGATAGGCAACCGGTTTTGCGGCGGGGTATTGATCAAAGACAGATCTTTGGCCGCCATCAGGCTCATATAGAGAGTCCTGGGTATAGGAGTAGCAGTTAAGGTAAGGACACCGGTATTGAGCTTCAATTTCTTTAATTTTTCCTTTGCCCGCACGCCGAAGCGCTGCTCTTCATCAACGATTACCAGCCCGAGGTCCTTAAAGCCGACATCCTCTGACAAAAGCCGGTGTGTGCCGATGACGATATCAACCGTGCCCTTGCTTACAGCTTCGATAATATCTTTTTGCTCGCGCTTTGTCTTAAAACGCGAGAGCATCTGGACATTTACCGGGAAATCCTTAAGCCGGCTGCTAAAATTCTGGTAGTGCTGCTCTGCCAGAATAGTCGTAGGCACCAGATATGCTACCTGCTTATTGTTCATTAGCGCCTTAAAGGCGGCGCGCATTGCCACTTCGGTCTTTCCGTAGCCCACGTCGCCGCAAAGCAGCCTGTCCATCGGCCTTCCGGATTCCATATCTTTCTTTACATCAATCATCGCCTTTATCTGATCAGGCGTTTCTTTAAAAGAAAAGG
>CAIRWO010000114.1 GCA_903882345.1 Candidatus Omnitrophota bacterium
CCGCATTTCCGCATTTCCGCTTACGAGAGGACCCGTAACCGGGACGGTAAAGCAATAGAAGAGTTAGGTTTTTACAGCTCTTTGACAGGCGAAGTAAAGTTAAAAAAAGAACGCATCGATTACTGGGTAAAGAACGGCGCGCAGGTTTCTGAAACCGTAAAAAGCCTTATCAAGAAAGCGAGGTAATAAATGCAGCCAACACCAGCAGCAAATCCGATTATGAACCTTTTTCCATTGATCCTTATTTTTGTCATTTTTTATTTCCTGCTTATCCGGCCGCAGAAAAAACAGGAAAAAGAGCATCAGAAGCTGCTTAAGGCCCTTGATAAAAACGATCAGGTAGTTACTTCCGGCGGTATTCACGGCACGATCGTAAATGTCAAGGATAAGACCGTAACCTTGAGGGTTGACGAGAATGTGAAAATAGAAATCGAAAAAAACTGTATCAGTGTCGTGCAAAAAACTCAAAGCGCGACGGAGGCAGCTTAAGCCATGGAAAAACGAATCCTCTATAAGTCTATTTTTATCCTTGCGATCGTATCCTTTTGCGCATATTATGCCTTTCCTTTGAATAAAAGGATAAACCTCGGCCTTGACCTTCAAGGCGGGATGCATCTTTTGCTTAAGATAGATACCAGCCATCTTTCCGAGAAGAATAAGGAAGACGCTGCGGATAGGGCTGTGGAGGTGATCAGGAACCGGATCGATGCCTTTGGCGTAAGGGAACCTTCGATCCAAAAACAGGGCACTGACGAAATCGTTGTGCAATTACCCGGCATTACGGACAGGGAACGCGCCATTGATCTGATCGGCAAGACCGCAATGCTGGAATTTAAGGTGGTTCTGAGCGACACAGAGAAACTTAAGGCTGCGATCGGCGGCACTATCCCTGAAGGATACGAACTTAAATATTCTCAGGATGACAGCGAACCGTTGCTTCTGGAAAAGCAGACTGCCTTAACCGGTGACGCGCTTTCCAGCGCTTCGGTACGTTTTGGCCAGATGAGCGAGCCGGTTGTGGGGCTGCAATTTAATGCTGAAGGAGCCAAGAAATTTGCCGAGATTACCACCAATAACGTAGGTAAACGGCTGGCGATCGTCCTTGACGGAAAAATCCAGTCTGCGCCAATGATCAAAGAAGCCATACCGTCGGGTGAAGCAGTGATCACCGGCAGGTTCAGTACTGAACAGGCGCAGGATCTGGCGCTGGTCTTGCGCGTAGGCGCATTACCAGCTCCTATGCATATCGAAGAAGAAAGGACGATCGGGCCTTTACTGGGCCAGGATTCAATAAACAAAGGTATTAAAGCTACTATTTTTGGCGGCGTATTTGTCATTGTTTTTATGGCTGTTTATTATCTCTTAGCGGGTGTCATCAGCGACATTGCGCTCTTAATGAACCTGCTAATGATCTTGGGAGGATTGGGGCTGTTGCCCGTTCTTTTTCCGGGTATCTCTGCAACGTTGACATTACCCGGCATCGCCGGAATCGTTTTATCTTTAGGTATGGCGGTTGATGCTAATGTGCTTATCAATGAGCGCATCAGAGAAGAATTATCTACCGGTAAAACTTTGCGCACTGCCGTAAATAACGGGTATCATAGGGCGTTCAGCGCTATCCTTGATTCCCATATGACTAATTTGATAGCAGCTTTTTTAATGTTCCAATTTGGCACCGGCCCGATAAGAGGTTTTGCCGTAACTTTAACTATCGGTTTGATCTCCAGCATGTTCACGTCCATAGTGGTTACTCATACGATATTGGAGATCTTATTAAATCTTGGCTGGGTCAAAGATTCTCTTCCTATGCTTAGGTTGATAAAAGATACAAAAATGGATTTTATCGGCAAGAGGAAAATATTTTATGTGCTGTCTATAGCCATGATAGTAGTCAGCTTTGTTACTTATTTTAAAAAGGGTAAGGAGGCTTATGGCATTGATTTTTCAGGCGGCCAGCTTCAGGAATATGGTTTTAAAACAGCGCCTTCAATAGACAGGGTGCGCGAAGCGGTAAAGGAGATCGGCCTAAACGAAGCGTCCATCCAGCAATTTAAGGACAATCCCCGCGTTGTGCTTATCAGGTCTTCCGAAGATAAAAGCAAGCTCCTGACGGATAAATTAAAATCTCTTTTTCCCGATCAGGATATCCAGGTGCTCAGGATAGAGCGCGTCGGCCCTATAGCCGGTAAACAACTGAAGGCAAAAGCCATATACGCGGTTGTTTGGTCGATGTTAGGAATACTCATTTATATCGCATTTAGATTTAAACATTTTAATTTTGCGTTAGCGGGCGTTATCGGCCTTTTACACGACGTGATCGTGGCATTAGGGTTTTTGATGGTGACAGGCAGGCAGATCGATCTCTTGGCCATAACCGCATTTCTGACAATAGCAGGTTATTCGATAAGCGACACGATCATTATTTATGACCGGGTCAGGGAGAATAACCGGCTTTACAGGAAGTTGAGCCTTTTTGAGTTGATAAATTTGAGTGTAAATCAAAGCCTGGGGCGTAC
>CAIRWO010000115.1 GCA_903882345.1 Candidatus Omnitrophota bacterium
GATAGAAAAAATCTTGATAGAGAGTTGAGGCTGTATTATGAGTAAAAAAAAGATACTCATTGTAGACGATGAAAAGGATCTGGTGTATGGGGTAAGCCTGCAGCTGGAGACAAGCGGCTTTGAGGTTTTGGCCGCTTATGACGGCCAGGAGGGATTGGATAAGGCCCGTAAGGAAAAGCCGGATTTGATCATTTTAGACCTGATGCTTCCCAAAATAGACGGTTTTAAAGTCTGCCGGATGCTTAAATTTGACGAGAAATACAAAAAGATCCCGATAATCTTATTTACCGTGCGGGCGCAGGAATCCGATAAGCAAACCGCTGCTGAAGTCTGCGCGGATGCCTATATCACTAAACCCTTTGAACCGCAGGTACTCTTGGATAAGATCGCAGAGCTGCTTAGGAGGTAAAGATTAATGACCGGTACAGAGCAGACGATCAAGCTGCTGCTTGAGGCAGGGCTGATCAACGAAGAGATGTTGGCTAAGGCAAAAGAAGAAACTAAGCGCACGGGTTTAAGTTTAGAGAAGTCCTTGCAAAAGTTAGGTTTTATCACCGAGGAAGATATCGTAAAGACGCGGGCAAATGCCTTGCGGATAACCTATATGGATCTGGAAGATTACCAGATCGAGGGGGAGCTGATCAAATTAATCCCGGAAAGCCTTGCCAGAAAATATAAGGTCTTGCCGCTTTTTAAGATAGGCGACACCCTGAATATCGGCATGGTCAATCCATCCGATATAATGGCCATAGACAATATCCGGCGTTTGATACCGGATGCGCGTATTGACGTGATATTGATAAGCGAGAGAAGCCTTGAGAAGGCCCTGGATCATTACTACGCAAGCGGCGGCGCCACCGCTAAAATACTGGAGGCAATAGGCCAGGGCCATAAGAAAACAAAGCAAACAGGCATCACAGAGTCCGCGGATGAAGCGCCGGTGATCAAGCTGATCGATTCGTTGATCGCGGAAGCAGTCAAGAGCAGGGCCTCGGATATACATATCGAACCGGAACATGAAAACTTACGGGTGCGTTACCGCATTGACGGCCTGCTGCAGGAAATAGACCTTCTTCCCAAACACTTGCAGGATAACGTGATCTCCCGGATCAAGGTTTTATCGAACATGGATATCGCAGAAACCCGCAGGGCGCAGGACGGAAGAATCAATATGAAGTTAGGGAATAAAGAGCTGGATATCCGCGTTTCCACCTTCCCTACGATCTACGGGGAGAACGTAGTGATGCGCCTTCTGGATAAAGCTTCTGTTTTATTGGGATTAAAAGAGCTGGGGTTTTTAGAAGATAATCTCTTTAATTTTAACAAGTTGATCAGCCGGCCAAACGGCATAATTTTGGTTACCGGGCCAACCGGAAGCGGAAAGACTACCACCCTTTATGCTGCGCTTACCAGCATCAGCTCAATGGAAAAAAATATTATTACTATAGAGGATCCGGTGGAGTATGAATTACCTTTGATCAGGCAGACGCCGGTAAATCCCAAGGCAGGAATTAC
>CAIRWO010000116.1 GCA_903882345.1 Candidatus Omnitrophota bacterium
GCATATTCAGAAGGTAAATTAGACCAACTGGTTAAGATAGATAGGATTGACGCAAAACTCATAAGTCCCAACATTTCTTATAAAAGCTTTTCAAGCGATTTTAGCGAGATTACCGCACGGGTTATGGATTCCAGGCCTACAGCTGTTAGCTCACCGGTGGTTGCCAGCTCACCGGTTGTTGCGTCTTCCGAATTCCTCGCGCAGTATAAGGATTTCATCAACGTTTACTTAGCAAATAATAGAGGAGTATCGGACGCAGAGAAGGCGAATTTTATTAATAGCTTACCACGCCTGGTTTCCATCTATGGCGCAGCTGCATTCACGCAGCGTGAATATTATGTCCCGGCTGTGCCTTATAAAACAAAATATGACAATGAGCTGGGAGATATTTCATTAGTCGATAAAGAGATGGCAGCCGCGCTAAAGAAAGAAATAGCCGCAGGAAGGGTAAAGAAAATAGGGAAAGCATACTATTTTCCGTTCAAAATGCCGCTTCCTTTTACGTTGTACAATGAGATCCATCAGAGAAGTATGGACTTTAACTCAAGAGATGAGGCAACCATATATAAAGGCACGGGGCTGTCAAAAGGTGTGCTTATCGAGGGGCTTGTAACAAATATTACTTTAGGTAAAGACGCACACACGTTATTCGGCGGTATGCCGCGCGGGGAGAGCGCAATTGAAGTAGACATAGCGCTCAGAGATACGTATAGAACGCTTAAAACCAGCAAGGATCCGGCTCTTGTGCTTGCAGAAAAATACGGTGCGCGGATAGATATGTTAAGGAAGCCGATAACAGAAGCCAGGCTTGAGGCCATTCCTGTCCTGGTGACCGATGACATAACGCCTAAAGCGAAAGCATTATTAAAGTATGCGATTAAAACTCCGAAATCTCTTCAAATGCCGGAGAATGTAAAATTAATTCCCGCAGAAAGATTCCTTAAATTCCTAAAAATTAACGGTATGGAGGATGAACCTGCGCTCTATGCCTACAGCGTGCCGGCCAATGTAAGGTTATGGGAGATGACAAGGACGAATAGAATAGATAAATTGGAGCCGGTATATAATTACTATGGCTTTACACTGCAAAAAGGCGCCAATGTTTCTATGGAGGTTATGAAAGACGGTAGAAAAGCCACGGCTAGAGAAGTTGCTCAGCAAATCCTGGTTCCTGCCGCAGCCCGCTTAGGCCTTTTTGTCCATATGCTGCAAGATCATATAGGTGGTTCCGCAAATATTAAATTTAATAAAGAGAACTTTACTGTCTTTACAAACCATAATATTAATCCTATTACGATCTTTGATTACGATACGGTAAGATTTCATAACACGGATAAAAAAGTAGCATATGAAGACAGAAGGGCTGCTAGGGTAATAATTAAGGATTTGGCAAAAGCGCTGGGTGTACCAGAGTATGCTAATATGGGCGTGTCGGTTTTCAATCAAATACTCCAGGTAGAAAAGGATAAGATTCAACCCGCTAGCTCACCGGTGGTTGTCAGCTCACTAGTCTCCAGCCCGATTATTGAGCGGTTACCTATGATGGCGGGCGGCGGGGCTGGAATTAATGGAAGACAAAGGATCATTGCCGGAGCATTGGCTGCAGCAATCGGCGGTAATGTTATAGAGGAACCAAAAGTTGTCGTAGCGAGGCCGGAAAAAATCAAGTTTACCACATTTGCCATTGATAGTGCCCAAACCCAGACATTTAAGCCTGTAGATTTCGCTACAGTTGCCTGGCAGGGTGTAGTGTCAACGGCTGATAAGAAACAGCCGAAACAAGATCAAGATAAAGACAATCCTCGCAATCTGCCGGCTTTACCGGCCTTACCTGCGCCACAAAGCGTGCCTGTGCCTGTGCCTGCACCTACACCAGCACCTAATGGCGGTGGCAGCGTTACTGCTAACGGCTTAGGCGCATTAGTTGGTGTCTTAGGCTCACAGAGCCCTGTTTCCAGCCCGATAAGTTTATACGTTGTAGCAAAAGCAGCAATAATCGATATATTAGCAAATAAGAGCGTAACTCTGCACTTTGCAACCGGCCTTGCCCCGCCTGTTGGCGCCTACTTGGCTAAATCTAATGCTGTTGATGCGCGGAATTTGGCCGAGGCTTCAGACATAGGCGCGTCAGAAGTAGTTGTAAGTAGTCACATAGTAGCAAAGGTAAGTGATAAGATTGCCTTGGCTGGAGTAAAGCAAGGCAATGCAAGAGGTGCCCGAGTTGCGCCTGAAACAGAAGCAGTAGAAGTTGCAAGAGGTGTTGCCGAGCAATATATAGGTAAAGTAATGATCGGCAGTGCCAAAGGTGCAGAAGGTGCCAGAAGTGCGCAAGTAGAAATACCGGTTAATGCAGACGCTGGTTCTGTAGGTGGTAATATAGGTAATACAGGAATAAGCGGCAAGAACCGGGGTGTAGGAAGTGCAACTAAAAAGCCCAGCAAAGTTTCCAGTCCGGTGGAAGGTTCCCGGATTTTGTCTTCAAAAACCACCC
>CAIRWO010000117.1 GCA_903882345.1 Candidatus Omnitrophota bacterium
AAAATATTTGTTTTCCAGGTTCACGGTCTCCCACGGCTCGATCTCCAGGGCTGCCGGGTCAGGCACCGGATAACCCGGGCCGGTCTTGACTACGGTCCCCGCCTGGATCTTTTCTTTTTCTTTTACGCCCTGGGGCAGGTAAAGCCCGGTGTCGGTCCGGTCGTCTCCTTTGTCGGGTAAAATTAAAACCCGGTCACCCACAACAATTAATTCCTTACTCTTCATCTATTCTCCTGCTCCGTGCAATATCTTGAGGACGTCTTCCGCCTCTTTCAGTTTTTTCTTAATTTCTTCGTATTCTTTCCTCGGCACCGAGTCCTGCGGCTCAGGGCCAGGCAGAACTTTAGACTTGAGCGCGGCTGCCTTCTCGCTTTCTTTTTTATATTGCTCTATTTGCATTTTCAGGAGCTTGATCTCATTGACCGCGTCTGAATTTTCTTTCTCGAGGCCCTCTACCTTGCTTGTTTCTTCGCTGAGTTTTTTATCAAGATCATCGAAGTCTTTTTTCGGCACCTGTTCGCCGAGCTGACCCGACTTTTCTTCTAAGGCCTTGATTTTTTCTAAAAGCTGCTGATTTTCTTTTGTTAAGGTTTCCAGCTTTGCCTTGTTCTCATCCTGGCTTTTGTTAAAATCCAGCTTCTGATTATTCAATTTGTCTAACTCCAGGCCCTTTCTCATTAATTCGTCTTTTAACTGCATATTTTCTCTCTTGAGTTGATCAATATCTTCGTTGACAGGGGCAGTGGCAGTGGCTTTAACCAACTCTGCTCTTAGTCCGTTCACAAGAATACCAGCCGATTCCAGCTGTGCCTGTAAGTTCTTATATTCATTCTTAAGCTGCTGCAGTTCTGCGCTTGAATCGGCGTGTCCGGAAAGTTTGGGCTCAACAGTTTCCCGCGGTACGTGCAGCGGGATCGCTTCATCGCTCTTTTTCTGAACGTTGTCCTGCTTTGAAGGAAAAAACGCATAGACAGCAAGGGCTATGCCCACAAGAAAAATCCCTGAGAGTAGAATAATCATTCGGGTCTTACCTCCTCCGGCACAAAAGCCAAGCTCTCCTTTAACTTCCCTGGAATTGCTTTGGGCTTTATGTTGCCGTCAACGCAAACCATTATTGTTTTGGCAACGGTAATAACCTGATTATTTTGATTCTTTACCTGGTGGCTAAATTCTATCTTTGCCGTAGAAATACCCGTAATCTTTGTGGAAACGTCCAAAATATCTCCGTAAAAAGCCGGCAACTTATAATCTATTTCCTGGCGCGCTACGACAAACGACGTGCCGCCGCGAACAAGCTCACCGATAAAAATCCCCCTCTGTTCAAAGAACTCCGTACGCGCCTCTTCCATATATTTAAGGTAATTGGCATAATAAACCACTCCGCCGGAATCGGTATCATGATAATAAATTCTCTTTTTCATTTTCCAGTATCTTGGCGCGGCCGGGCCTTTTTCTGTCCGCCCTGAATACATCGAGCGCCGTGTTAAAATCATAAACATCAGCGAAATCGGCCCTCTTGTCGGTTTCGGTTTTACGCAAGAGCCCCGCGTCGATCATATTAAAAACGATTTCTCCAAAATCGTTTGTTGTCTTAACGCCCCAGTGGCCGAATACCGCCTTGGCCAGCGGCCCGTATTGCTGAATGGCAAATTTTCTTATACCCTCAAGAAGCTGCCTGCCGCTTAGATGCCCCGCCTGTTTCATTTTTTTTTGCGTAAACCATAACGACTGCATCACAAACTCATAGGCATCAGGATGGTAGCGGCCATCCTTATTCCTGATCTCTTCGATCTTACGGAAAAAATTTATATCCATGCGGATTATCTAATCACTATTTACCCAGGATCTCAATAACCTTATCCCTGGACCTTTCTCCCCTTACTATTATAATCCTACTTTTAGGGATGTCAAAATATTCGCTCAATAATTTTATCGCAGCCGCATTCGCCTTACCTTCCTGCGCCGGCGCATTCACGCGGGCAAGAAATTCGTTATTCGTTATCCGCTCCAGGCGCTCCTTGCTTGAGCCGGGTTTGACCTTAAGGCAAATCCTTCTAGCCGCCATCCTAGACCAAAGTGGTTTCAATAAGAGGGTTTGATTTCAGGGTATTGCCCACAGGACAGTTTTTTATAAATTCCAACAACGCTTTTTGCCTGCGCTCCTCAAGCGGGAACCCCTTTAAGTCTATGGATACTTTTATCACCTTAAAACGCAAGGGGCTATCCGCGCTAAGTTCCGCTTCTACGCTGAGAGCAAATTTGCTCAAGGCAAGGCCGGCTCCTTCTGCGTATTTACGGATATAAACGCCGATGCAGCTGCCCAGGCCGGCAAGCAG
>CAIRWO010000118.1 GCA_903882345.1 Candidatus Omnitrophota bacterium
AGTGACTGGAGTTCAGACGTGTGTCTTCCGATCTCGACTCTGTATGTACTTATGGAGCCTTGTTATTCTTGCAGCAGGGCAATTACAGATTTCTATCATTTCAAAAAGGTTGTCTATGGCTTTGATGATCCCACTTTGGCGCCGTATGCGCGTAATAAACAACGATATATTGCCTGTGGTGTTGAACTATTCGAATCTTCCGATCCTGTGATTAAAAACGAGATCAGAAATCTCCTGAAAGGGCTGTTTGCGCATAGCAGATACGATACCGATATAAGGCGCCGCGTCATTCTTCGGGAACAGGAAATATCCGCTATTTTCAGGCGCGAATACAAAAGGATAAACAATGAAGACATACAGGTTGTTTGCTTTGACGCCGATCTCTGGAAAGAGTGCGCTGACGTAAAAGATGAAACATTTATGTTTCAGCAGCTTGAATGGCTGAAACAGAGCCTGAATCCCCGCAAGAAACGCGTGTTATTAATTACCGGAAGAAACGAACGCTACTCTGAAGCAAGGAAGCGCATAGTGGATGAACAGATCTTCGAGCCATCGAATATAGTGTTCTATAAGCCGGAGATCTTTTCCGATATGATGACTACCCGGTCTGTTTCCGGTGCCTCATCGCCGTGCAGGAAAAATAGCATGCTTGTCTTTGATTATGATGGAACGCTTGCAAAAAAAGGCATAGCCCTTTCTGCCTTAATCGCAGATGCGTTGGCATACCTGCTGCTGGAGGGATACCTGATCTCGATCCTGACATCGCGCGCGCGGGCAAGCCTGGAGAGGCTTAAGATCAATATCGGGCTCGCTATTATAGCTGCGCTGAAACGAGTGAAACCGGATATACAGGAACAAGAAATAGACTAGTGTATTAGAAACTTCTATCTCTTTACTTCTAAGGGATCCGAAAAATATCTCTTTACATACCTTAACGATAATTTATTAGAAATGCTTGATACGGTGTATGCAGAAGTATTCGGAGAAGGCGACAAAGAAATAATAATAAAGTTTATCCATGAGGCGCTTGAGGAACTTGGCCTTCAGGGGGAGGCGGTCGTTGGCCAGGGGATTAAATGCTTCAGAGATAAAAGCGGCGCCGGGTTCACAAATGTGATCCTCAGGTGTCCCCAAGGAAGCGCTTTGTATGCGCAGATTGATCAGCTCGGTGAGGCTATCAGAAGGAGAATTGCATCTTGTGCGCAGCTGCCTCCGGAGACTTCTGTTATGGTGCTTGGGGATATAATCGGGATAACGCCAAAGAACAAGGGGTCGGCCGTGCGCCATATTCTCGATGAAACGGGATTGGAAAGTGTGCGCTATTACGGTGATGACCCACTCGGTACAGATAGGCCTGTTTTTGAGCTTGCGGCTTCCTACAATACCGAGAGGCTTATCTGTACTAAAGTCAATAGCCCCCAAGATATACTCTATCTTGCCGCTCTTTATAAATATCTACAAAAAAAAGAGATCCATGTCAGACGCATTCACCCGGATGCTTTTGAAGTTATCAGGGCAGAGGCTGATGCGTTAAAGACGGATAATATGGAGTGGGTGTTAAGAAGCATATTCGGCACCCATTCTAACGAAGAGCTTAATGCGCAGGCAGCGTCTCTTCTGATCGAGGATGCCCAGATCGAGCCTGGTATCATGCTTTATAAACCTATGCCGCGTAAGGATGGCTCTGGCCGTGGGTACAGGCTTAAAAAAGATACTCCCGTTAAATGCGGTATCCGGCCATGTCCGCCTGTTGTCGCAGAAGCCATTGTGGCCGGTTTTCTCGATGGGTTAGAAGGAAAAGTTAATCTCAAGAAAATTATTGAGCAATATAGAAATGAAGGCCGCAGGTTATCTGTAATGGGTAAGTATACGGGTGGACTGGTGACCGGACTTCTTGTATCCGCGAAACTCGGGTTACCTTTTGATACATTAACTAAACGCCGTTATGATTTTCGCGCTGATAACCTTATAGTTGTGTCCGTTGAAGAACCTCAATTGAGGGAATTTGGGCCTGGTTACTTGTCGTATACGATAGCTCGTCCGGGAACAGGCGTCATATTGGTTGATGACGAAGCCACTAAAGGGGACGTGCTGGTGAATACGAGAAAAGCTCTTCAGGAACATGGCGTAAAGACAGAGGTAAGCGCCGTTCTCTTGCAATCCACGAAAAGCGTCGGAGAGCGCATGAAGGAGGAGCCGGTTCCTTATTATGCTTTTACAGCTATAGATTATAACCAGCAATTAGAGCTTAAAGAACCTATTCATATTCCTTTCGGAA
>CAIRWO010000119.1 GCA_903882345.1 Candidatus Omnitrophota bacterium
AGCCTTTAATATTTAACCATAGGCAACCCCTTTCTTCTGCTATTATAGCAGATTAAGGTGTTGCACTAGAGTCTTGAACCTACGGACGCTTTGTCTAACTCCTAATCCTCCGCCTACTTACAAAACAATCCAACGATTATATGCTTAGTTTACTTATAAAGAATTGTTTCCCAACTATTTCACATTAAGATAGTTAGACAAAACGTCTTGCTGGTTCTTGAAGCAAAATAAAATTTATGCGATTGCATCAAGCGCGGCGTCGATCTTCTTCAAGACGCGGCTGCGCACATCAGCGAGCCTGCCCTGGACCGTGCAGCCGGAGGCGGCCTTGTGCCCCCCACCGCAGAAGCCTTGAGCAATCTTATTCACGTCGATCTTGCCTTGCGAACGAAAATTCACCCGGATCTCATTTTTTACGCCTAAATTCTCTTTAAACAATACAGCCACTTCCACGTCTTTGATCGCCCGCGCAAAGTTCATCACATAATCCGTGAGATCGACATACTGCGCTTTATATTTTTTGAGTACAGCCCCACTCACCTCAAACCAGGCAAGCTGACCGTTATGCCGGCGTTTTATATTATTTAAAACATGGGTAACCAGCTTCATATCCTTAAAGGGAAGATTGCCGTAAACATTCTTATAAATTTCCACGACGTCCAGGCCAAAACTTAAAAGTTCGGCAACAATCTTATGCGTAACACTGGTAGTATTGGAATAACGAAATGATCCGGTATCCGTAAGTATGCCTACGTAAAGGAATAATGCCGCGTCCTTATCCAGCTTCACGCCAAGCTTTTTATATAATTCGTAAATCATTTCGCAGGCAGAAGAGGCGTATGGGTCCACCCAGTTAAACGTGCCGAACCGGCAATTACATACGTGGTGATCAATATTAATCACCGGTTTATTCTCCTTATTCATCCGGTAAACCTCACCCGTGCGCTTAAGATCGGAGCAGTCAAGCACAACAAAACAATCAAATTTTATCCCTTTTAGATTATCCTTATATTTTCTTATATTGCTTAGCCCTGGCAGGAACCCGTAACCGTAAGGCAGCCTGTCCTCGTTGACAATAACGGCATTCTTACCTAACGCTTTTACAAGCCGTAAGAACGCCAGTTCCGAACCCAGCGCATCACCTTCTATATTGACGTGGCTGGTGATTAAAAAATTATCGTGATTTTTTATTTGCGCGAGTACTTTTTTTAGGCTCATCTTGCTCCTTTATTTCATTGAGGATCTCTTCTATGCGCACGCTGTATTCCTGTGACCTGTCTTCGCTAAAAAGCAGCTCTGGAACAAATCGCAGTTTTATCCTTTCTCCGATGAGTTTGCGGACATAACCCAGTGAAGAATCAAGCGCCTCCTTTGTTTTCTTGTGATCCTCTTCCTTACCCAGGACACTGTAAAAAACTTTGGCAAAACGTTTGTCCGGCGCAAGCTCTACATTGGTAATCGTAACAAAACCCAGCCGCGGGTCCTTTATCTCATCATGAATAATAAGGCTCAATTCTTTTCTTAATGCTTCCACAATCCGTTCATGCCTTGCCATAGCCCGTCTCCGTTTTTGTCAATTCTTTGATCAGCGCCAGCTCTTCCTGTTCTGTTTTTACCAAACCGTTAAGCTTTGCCTCAAGCACCTTTGTAAATATTTCCTGATACACCGGCCCGGGTTCAATACCCAGAGACTGCAGGTGATGGCCGGAAATATAAATCCGCATGCCGTTGTAGATCTTCAGGAATTCTTCAATGTGTTTTCTTACGCCGGGACTGCCATATTTTGCTTTAATCAGGAGGATCGTTTCGTAGCTTAGGGGTTCCAGCAGTTGGAAAATTCTCGAAGGCTTAAGGCGAAGATTACTTAGTTCAGAGATAAACTTTTTGTCGATTTTTTTATAACTCAATATCCTTTTTTCCTCTCCCTTGCGCAGGACGAACTTAGCGCAGACCTCTTGCGTATCGGCCACGCTAAGAGGATCTAATAAAGCCATAAAATATATCAGCCAGCTGTCCAGCGGACGACGGCGGCTGTGCACCCGGTTATACCAGCTAATCTCGCCTTCCGCGGATTTAAGCAATTGATAATTACTCTTTGTTAATTTTAAACGCCGGTTTATAAAGCTAAAACCTACGAGGTTATGCAGCCGCTTTAGCCGGCATATCGGGTCATTTTCCTTAAGCAGCAAAATCAATTCATCGCGCACTCTCTGCGGCTGGACAATTTCCAGCATCTTTTTTCTTACGGCTGCTTTGAGCAGTTTTAATGTCCTGGGCTCGATGCGGAAATTATAACGCTTTTCAAAGCGCACTGCCCGCAGTATACGCGTAGGATCATCGATAAAACTCAAGTCATGCAATATGCGGATTTTCTTCTTTGCCAGATCGTTTTTCCCTGCAAAAATATCCACCAGGCTGCCGTAACTGGAGCCGTTAATATCTATTGCCATCGCGTTTATGGTAAAATCCCGCCTTTTTAAATCCTCGTTAACGCAGCCCGGCTCAACTAAGGGAAGCGCTGCCGGTTCAGGATAGGTTTCGCTCCTTGCCGTGGCAATATCTACTTTTAGATTATGCCCGATAATCACCGTTGCCGTAGCAAACCTGCGGTGCTTGATGAGCCTCGCCTTAAGGCGGCCGGCAAGGTCTTCGGCAAAAATTATACCGTCACCTTCCACAACAATATCCAGATCGAGATTCTTAGCGCCCAGCATAAGGTCACGCACAAACCCGCCGATAAGGTAGACCCGCATACCCCTCAATGCGGCAACTTCCGCGATCAGGTGTATAAAATCCTGCACTTCCTTTGGTAGTTTTTTTAGATATTTTTTCATTGGCCCTTTCTTTTTATGGACGCGGATGAAACATCTTGTGTATCGATTTAAGCCGGTCTTTATTTATATGCGTATAGATCTGGGTTGTGGAAATATTGGAATGGCCGAGCATTTCCTGTACCGAACGCAGGTCAGCGCCTCTCTCCAATAAATGCGTGGCAAAAGAGTGCCTGAGCGTATGCGGCTTGATCGTTTTTTTGATCTTGGCCTGCCGCGCGTATTTTTTAATAATTTTCCAAAACGACTGCCGGGAAATTTTTTTCCCTAAACGGCTGATAAACAAAAATTCGCTTTCCTTGGTGCCGAGGAACTTTTTGCGGGCTGTTTCCATGTATTTTTTAATGCACTCTATTGCCTTCCTGCCCAGAGGTATAATCCGCTCCTTATTGCCTTTGCCGATGCAGCGCAGGAACCCGATGTCCATATTAACATTATCAACCCTCAGATTAACTATTTCCGACACGCGCATGCCCGTGGCATAAAGCGTCTCTAAAAATGCCTTATCCCGTATGCCCTGACGGTCACGGGTATCCGGCTGGCTGATCAGCAACTCTACTTCGTTTAAGGAGAGGGCGTCGGGGATCTTATGCCAAAGCTTGGGCGAATCTATAAGGCTGGTAGGATCGGATTTTAAAATCCTCTCCCTTACGAGAAACCTGTAAAACATGCGTATTGCCGAAAGCCGCCGGGAAACTGAATTAGCCGAGAGCCCTTTTTCTTTCTGGTAAAACATAAAATCTACGATCTCGTTTTTAGTGGTTTTAGACAAGGCATCGATGTGGCCTTTAGCGAGGAAATCCATATAACAGTTAAGGTCCCTGCCGTAAGAAGACAACGTATTGCCGGATAGCCCCCGCTCCACAGAAAGATAATTTAAAAAATTATCGATTAATTCGCGCATTGGTTAGGTCAAAAATGGATTGTGTTTTCTCTCGTAGCCTATGGTCGTTGTCGGGCCGTGGCCGGGATAGACAACTGTTTCATCAGCTAAAATCAGAAGCTTTTCCCTGATCGATTTTAGCAGGCTAGCCTCATCAGCGCCTTCAAAATCTGTCCTGCCAACGCTGCCATGGAATAAGCTATCTCCGCTGAAAAGTATATCCCTGCCTTCTGCCTTTACTAATAGACAAATCCCTCCGGGCGTATGCCCCGGGGTATGTATAACCTCAAGTTCTATCCCGGCAAGCTTAAGCATCTGGCCGTCTCTCAGTTGTTTTATTTCCGATTTTACACTCAAAGGCGCGGAAAGAAAATCCGACAAATTAAGCCTGCTGTCTTTTAAAAGCGCCACGTCTTTTTCATGCGCGTAAACAGGCACGGCAAACCCATCATCGCAGCCGATATGGTCGATATGGCCGTGGGTATTAATCACAGCTATAGGCTTAAGCTTATGCCTTGCTAAGACCCTCAATATTTTATCTTTTTGCTCACCCGGATCGATGATTATTGCCTCTGCCGATTCACTGAGAGCAAGGATATAACAGTTAACCTGTAATTCTCCGACACAAACTGTTTCTAAGATCATAGCAACTCGTTTTTAGCCTTCTGATAAGAAAAATCCCGCAGGATATCCCGTTTAACGCGTTCTGCGTCCGAGCGCAGAGACGCGGCACTCCCTCCGTAAGTATCGCTCTCTATCGAGCTTTTGATGGCGTTGAGGCGCTGGATGTAAACTTCCAATTTTGGCCGGCTGTTTTCTTTTAACAGCTTCTTTAGTTCTTCAAGGTTATTTATTGCCTCGTAAGCGGAATCAACCTGTTTCTTATGGCTTGCGTTTGCCAGCAAAGATTCGATGAGTTCGTCCTGCCAGGATTTCCAATAAAGCAGATACTTGCGGTAAATTTCCTCGCCGGTTGCGGGAGTCCCCTTATATTCAATCGGGACCAAGACCATCTCTTCCTGCGGCGTAGCTTCCTTCTTTGATTTTCTGGTAAATTTACGCACAAAGCTATCACAGCCAACCAAAAAACACAAAACACAAATTGCTAAACATAAGCAAACTAAGTTTTTGCCTTTCATTTTATCATCTCCCGGAGTTTATCCTCGTTGATAATCTTTACGCCAAATTTCTTTGCCTTCTCGTATTTAGAGCCAGGGTTATCTCCGGCAACCAGAAAATCCGTATTTTTACTTACACTGGAAGATGCGTTCCCGCCGAACTGACGGATAAGCCTTTCAGCTTCGCTGCGGCTAAAGTTTTTCAGCTCTCCGGTAAAAACAAAACTTTTTCCGCTTAAACCTGGCCTCCGGGAAACTGCTCTTTCCTCTTTTAAATTTAAGCCCGCGCTTTTTATTTTTCGAATAAGCTCGTGCGTTGATTTCTGACGGAAGAATCCAACTAAAGAGCCGGACACAACTTCTCCCACTTCGTATATTTCATCGAGATCTTCGGGCCTTGCCTTAATCAAATTGTCCAGCCTGCCGAACTTCTGGGCAAGCACAAAGGCTGCCTTTTCGCCTACATGCCTTATCCCCAAACCGTATATGAGACGAGAAAGCGGCTGTTTCTTGCTTTTTTCGATTGCCGCCAGCAAATTATCCGCCTTTTTGTCTTTAAATAATTCGAGCTTTAATAAATTCTCTTTGTTCAATTTAGATTTATCATAGATATCGGAAAAATCACGCACCAGCTTTTTTTCTATCAGCTGCCTTACGACTGCTTCGCCCATACCCTCTATATCCATAGCATCGCGTGAAGCAAAATGGATCAAACCGGCTTCCAGCTGCGCCGGGCATAACGGGTTTACGCAGCGATAGGCAACTTCTTCCTCTTTTTCTTTGGAAATTTCCCATCCGCATACAGGGCAATTACGAGGGATCTTAAATTCTTTTTCTCTGCCGCTGCGCACGGATGCGATCACTTTGACCACCTTCGGAATCACCTCTCCTGCCCGTTCGATAATCACCCGGTCACCGACTCTCACATCCAAACGCTCGATCTCATCAAAATTGTGCAATGTCGCGTGTTTTATCGTAACGCCGCCCAAGGCAACCGGCTCTAAAACAGCTACCGGGGTAATTACTCCGGTCCTGCCTACTCCTACGTTAATTTCTTCTACCCTGGTAGTAGCCTGCCGGGCCGGAAACTTATAAGCCACTGCCCAGCGCGGGCTTTTCAGGGTAAAGCCGATTTTTTTTTGCTGGCTAAAACTATTTACCTTTACCACAATGCCGTCAATCTCATAAGGAAGCTTCTCGCGCTTCTCCTGCCATGTCTTACAGAGTTCGATCACCTGCCCAAGGTTATCACAAAGCAGGGAATTAGCATTAGCGCGCACGCCCCACTCTCTTAATTTACCTAAAAATACCCATTGGTCGGACAGGCTCCTTCCTTTTAATTCTCCAAGAGAATGCGCAAAAAAATTAAGCCTTCTTTCGGCAACCAGCG